>DNSH01000127.1:0-411 GCA_003499715.1 Candidatus Mesolinea sp.
GGGTCAGGGTTAGGGTTACCGTAAATCATTACAGACGAGAATAAATAAGGTAGTTAGTTATGAGAAAAAACCCATACTGAAGACTTTATTCACCCATTAGGACATTTCTATTTAGCCTTGACATTTTTGGATTGTATCGTGTCATTAAGTATCTAAAGCTTAGCTAAAAATTTCATAGTGAACTTTTTTATGATAAAGTAGAGGCAGTAACCTATAGGAGAACCGCACACAAACGATGCAGCTGTATTATATTCGTCACGCCCAATCGGAAAATAATGCCATTTTAGAACGTAACGGCTATAAATCTGAAGAAGGACGGCACGCTGATCCTCAAATCACGACGATGGGCTTTGAGCAAGCCAAACTGCTAGCAGAATTCTTAGCTCGAGAAAACCCTGAAGCCGAAATTCA
>DNSH01000127.1:591-4924 GCA_003499715.1 Candidatus Mesolinea sp.
CGCTCAGTGCAGACTGGCGTTGTGCTTGCTGAGCGCTTAGGTTTACCACTAGTGGCTTTGCCAGACTTACACGAATTGGGCGGCATCTATTTGGAAGAGCTTGTAGAAGGTGAACTCAAAGAACCCATTTTGCATGGGCATACTCCCGAATACTTTCGCCAGCATTATCCCCTGCTGCAGTTTAACGAGTTTCCCGCTGAAGGCTGGTGGCGTGGCGGTAGAGAAGCGCGGGAGCTGTGGTTACCACGGGCACAACGTTTGCTGACATATCTATTTGAACGCCACGGAGAGTCCGATGACCATGTCGCTGTGATTACCCACGCAGGCTTTTATTCCCGCCTCTTTCAGCTCATTTTTAGACCAGCTTTTTCTCTCAGTGAAGAATTACCTTTTAGTGGATTGATTGTATTTAACAACTGTGCCATTAGCCGTTTTGACGTCATCGAAGGCAGGCTATTCTTTATGTACCATAACCGCGCGGAATTTCTTCCCGATGAAATGATCACATAAATCTTGAGTTTATTGGTGTTATTATATAAATTATTCCTTCTAAGCTCATTCTGATACGTTATAATTATGCTCCAGGATCAATAGCAACCTTTTGAAGACAATAGCTAGAATTAAGGAAAAGGATAAGTAGTAATCATGCCTTGGTATGTCAACATTTTAATTATTGCAGTGCTGTTTTACTTTAATGGCATTTTTGCGATGTACGAGATCGCCATGGTCTCGGCAAAGAAAACCCGCCTCCAACAACGAAAAGACGATGGCAATCAAGGGGCTGCGGCAGCCTTAGAACTCCTCGAAGACCCCAACCAGCGCTACCTTTCTGCCATTCAGGTGATGATCACCCTTATCGATACCTTAGCTGGTGGTATCGGTGGTGCCAATCTTTCCATGCCGTTAGCAAATGTGCTCCGCACAGTTCCATGGCTGACTGGCGCAGCTGATTTGCTTGCGCTCATTTTGGTGGTGCTGGTTATCACTTATTTTTCGATAGTTTGTGGTGAACTTATCCCCAAGCGTATTGCGGTCAATGAGCCGGATGATGTAGTTTGCCGTCTTTCGCCCAGCATCCGGAACTTAACCAAAGTTTTAGGTCCTGTCACAAAACTGCTTAGCGCTTCAACGAATTTTGGCATCAAACTGCTGCGCATTGACCTGCAGGGTGAGCCGCCTATCACGGAAGATGAAATCAGGATTTACCTCGATCAAGGCGTTGACGTCGGGGTAATCGAGCAGGCTGAATCGGAGATGTTTTCGGGTGTATTCCGCTTGGGAGACCGCCGCGTAGACGCCTTAATGACTCCGCGCACGGAATTGGTCTGGATTGACCTCGAGGATGACCCAAAAACAATCATTGAGGAGATTACCCAAAGCGAGTATTCGCGTATTCCTGTTGCACGTGGAGATTTGGATTACATTGTGGGCATATTAGATATAAAAGATTTGGTCGGCGTGGACCTTTACAGTCCGGATTTCCACCTGGAAGATTATTTAAAGGAGCCTTTATTTATCCCCGAAAACTTGCCAGCGCTCAAAGCGTTTGAAAAATTCCGCAGCACGGGGATTCACCAAGCATTGGTTATCGATGAGTATGGCGGAGTGCAAGGTATGGTCACACTGTATGACGTACTTGAAGCAATCGTCGGCGAAATTCCACTTGAGCCTGAAGACCGAGACTACGAGATTGTTCAGCGTGCTGATGGCTCCTACCTCTTTGACGGTATGCTGCCAATTGATGAAGTCAAAGAGCTATTAGATTTGGATGAATTACCCGATGAAAGCCGCGTGGGTTATCAGACCCTCAGTGGATTTGTCATGTACATGTTGGGCAGCATCCCCAAAGAAGGGCAAAGTTTTGATTGGGCGGATTACCGCTTTGAGATTGTTGATATGGACGGCCGGCGTGTAGATAAAGTCCTGGTGCAGAAATTGCCAAAAGCAGCCTAAAGAACGCTCAAGGCGTCCAGCGGGCAAAAAGAGCATGAGAAAGCACGTGGTTAGCGCTTTCTTCAATGGTGACCAATTCGCCACAGGTTAAATTGCCTTGGCTGCCCACGACTTCCTGTAATGCCTGATAAGGGATGAGTGCAGAAGCTTGAATGGCATAAGCCGTTAGCACAATAAAGCATGCATCGGGGGCTAAAACAGCTCGGCAAGCGGCGAGCAATTCAGGCAGATTCTTGAAAAAATCCCAAACCTTGCCGCCTGACCCACGGCCAAATTTGGGCGGGTCGAGGATAATGCCATGGTAGCTGTTCCCGCGGCGAGCTTCGCGCTGGGTGAAGCGCAGAGCATCCTCAGCAATCCACCGCACTGGTTTTTGGGCTAAGCCAGAAAGCTTGAGGTTGTAGCTTGCCCAATTGAGCGCATGCTTGGATGAATCTACGTGCGTAACCTCGGCGCCTGCGTTGGCAGCGGCTAGCGTGGCTAAGCCAGAGTAGCCAAACAAGTTTAATACCCTGATTGGTCTGCCGGCTGCCTTGACTTGCTCAGCGATCCAATCCCATTGGCTGGCTTGTTCCGGGAAAACGCCGACGTGGCGTGAGCTGCCCAATTGCACTTGAAAGCTCAAGGAGCGGTAGTGCATCTCCCAAGATTTATTGATTGGCTGTAGCAGCTGCCAACTCCCGCCATATTCCTTTTGTTCTTCTTGCATGCGGGCATGCGCTTTTTGCCAAGCTGATGGGGGCAGAGAGCGCTTCCAGATGGCTTGCGGCTCTGGGCGGATGAGCGTGTAAGGCCCAAAGCGTTCTAAAGTTTTGCCTTCGCCGCTATCGAGCAGCTGATATTCGCGCCATCCTTCTGGGGCAAGCAATTGGATTTCCGGAATTTGAGAAGTTTTCTTGTTCATAGGCTTAGTGGATTATTCGAATGAGGACATCGGCAAGGATATATGCAAGCAAAGCATATGCTGCTGCTTTTTCTAACTCGCTGTGCAGTGCTGGCTGTGGGTAAGAGGCATTCGGGTTGCGAGCGGTGCGAATAAGGGAAGGTAGGATTAAGATGCAGCTTAGTAAGAACCACAAAAAAGTTACCCAAATGGGAATAACTTGCTGAATGAACAGCGCAATTACACCACAAATTGAGCCGATGCCTAAAAAAAACATCATCAGCAAGTGGACTAGGCTGCGTTGATGGATAAGGACTGAATGCTGCGGTTGAGCCAATCCTAGCTTGGGAATATTGCGGCTCTCATGCGTCAGCTGACCAAAAAAGCTGATAAATAAAACAAATGGTAATAGGAATGTCAAATTGCTGCTATTGAACAATTTTTGGGCAAAAAAGCTGGCAAGGAAGACTGGCGTGGCAAGCAGCCAACAATGTGCCGAAACATCAAGCAAAGCAATACCTTTGAGGCGCAGCCCGCTCCAAGAATAAAGCACACCAATTGCAAGGGCAAGTAAGCCAGCCAGAAGTGTTTTCCAGCCCAATAATGCATATAGGATGATAGATATGACAAACAGGAACACTGCGCTTATTTGGCTAACGGCTAAGGAAAGCTCACCCGAAGCTATCGGGTTTCTAACAGGTGAATCGCTTTCACTCAACACGTCCAATGGCGCATCTGTAATTTGATTGAAAGCAAAAGCAAATGCCACCGCAAAGAAATTTGCCAGGAGAGCGAGTATCCAACGCCACCCAAACGAACTCTGTGTTGCTGCAGCACCGAGCAGGGTGTATGTAAGTGTAAAAAATAAGTATTCGTACGGTCGCAACAAGTGGTAATACGCAAGCAACGTCTTTTTCATGGGTGTCAATCCGATGGAATGAGTATACCAAAGTCAGGTGTTTCGCAGAAGAATGAGTTTCTGGGGCAAGATTATCTCGGATGGGTAAAACCTTGTTAGAATTAGGCTCGTTAACAGGAGGCAATAGATGAATTTTGACCAGCAGTTTGACCGGCGTCATACCGAAAGCATCAAGTGGAACTATTTTCCAGAGGACGTGCTCCCTCTTTGGGTAGCGGATATGGACTTTCAGAGCCCGCCAGCAGTGTTAGACGCGTTGCATCAACGCGTGGAGCATGGCATTTTTGGTTATGGCTTACCGCCAGCAGATTTGGCGGAGATTGTTACTGCACGTCTGCAACGGCGCTATGGATGGAAACCTGAAGCGGAGCAGATCAGTTATGTGCCTGGTGTGGTGAGCGGAGTGAACTTAGCCTTGAGAGCTGTTTCCCATCCTGGGGATGCGGTAATCGTCAATACGCCGGCTTACCCGCCGTTTTTTAGTGCTCCTGAAAGCGCTAACCTCCGTTGCGTGTGTAATCCTCTCATCCAGAACGCCGATGGCAGTTATGCCATTGATTTTGAGCGATTTGAAGCTC
>DNSH01000120.1 GCA_003499715.1 Candidatus Mesolinea sp.
AAAGCTTACGATTTTATCGAGAGTATTTCAAACCCGTGGCGATTGAGGAAATCGTAAAAGACCGCCGCCGTTTCTTAATTAAATTCGAGGGTACAGAATTCTTCGTAAACTTGGATGAAGTCACCAAACCTAACTTGGGCAAATTTGTGGAAATAAAAAGCCGCACCTGGAGCCGCCAAGATGCCCAGCATAAAGTTAAACTGATGCAAAAATTATTGGAAGCTTTAGGCTTAGCCTCACAACCGCTGGTTACTAAAGACTATATTTATCTCGTTGAAGAAGGAGAAGAGTAGCCATGAGCCCCGCAGAAAACCTCCAAGTCCTTTTTGCATGTTCTGAGGCAGAGCCATTAGCCAAGGTTGGCGGTTTGGGGGATGTTGCGGGCGCATTGCCAGCTGAAATCAAACGCACTGCTGAAGATTACGTGGATATTCGTCTGGTAATTCCTTTTCACGCAGTCATCAAGGAGAAGAATCCGCCGGTGGGTTGGATAGGATCATTCCCTATAAAAACTAAGACAGGTCAATCACTTTGTGATCTCTATGTTACTGATCTTGGTGGCGTCATAACATATTTATTGGATAGCGACGGAATTAACCACAATTCGCCTATCTATTATGGGGATGCAACTTTAGATGGGCGGAAATATGCTCATTTTTCTGTCGCCCTTCTGGAAGCCATGCGCTTTATCGACTGGAAGATAGATGTTTTGCACGCTAATGACTGGCACACTGCCTTAGCGGTCTATGCACTCAAAGACTTATATAAGGACGATCCCTTCTTCGCTCAGACGAAAACCATCCTTACCGTTCACAATCTCCCATATAACGGATATGGTGCGGATTCGGCAATGACAGATTTGGGCTTTTCACCATGCAGCGACCCAGACCTACCTGACTGGGCGCGCCTGACCCCGTTATCCGTTGGCTTAACATCTGCCGACCGAATCATCGCCGTATCCCCTGGATACGCAGAGGAGATATTAACCCCTGATTATGGTTGTGGTTTAGATGGCTACTTAAGGCTGCATCAAGATAAGCTCAGCGGAATCGTGAATGGCATCGACCTCGAAAAATGGAACCCGGAGACAGATGAATATATCGGGCATCCTTACTCCATCGATCGTTTACATAGCAAGCAGCTAAATAAGCTCGATCTTCAGCGTGAATTAGACTTAGAAATTAACCCAGAAGTCCCCTTGCTTACTGTTGTCAGCCGCCTTGATTTTCAGAAAGGCATTGGCTTGATCTTCGATGCATTACCGGATCTGGCTGATGAGGCTTGGCAGCTGGTGATCCTTGGCACAGGCGCCAAAGAATTGGAAGAACGCGCGCAGGAAATCGCAGAGACATATCCAGATAAAATCGTCAGCATATTAACGTACGATAATGCTTTATCACATAAACTATACGCAAGTGGAGATATATTCCTAATGCCTTCTCTCTATGAACCATGCGGACTCTCCCAAATGATCGCAATGCGCTATGGCAATGTACCGGTAGCCAGAGCGACAGGTGGTTTGAAGAACACAATCGTTGATTTTCATGCCTCTCCAGAAAAGGCAACTGGGTTCTTGTTCGAAGAAAAAACCGCTGATGGGTTAAAAACTGCTCTTGAAATGGCTCTGAATATTTTTAAGAACAAACAAATCTGGTATCGGCTGCAGCGCAATGCTATGTCTGCGGATTTCTCCTGGAAGCGGTCTGCTCTCCAATACCTACAAATATATCAAGAATTAAGTCAAAATTTATTATAAGCGAGGAAAAAATTTATGCTTACAGAGCGTGCGTCCGGAATTTTACTCCACCCAACCAGTTTCCCGGGTCCTGATGGTATCGGCGATTTGGGTCCCGAAGCTTACTGCTGGATTGACTTCCTGAAAGGATCGGGCTGCCAAATGTGGCAGATTCTACCCCTCGGCCCAACTGGCTATGGTGATTCTCCTTACCAGTGTTTTTCTGCTTTTGCTGGTAATCCCATATTAGTCAGCCCCCTGCTTCTTATTGAAGATGGCTTATTAGAAATCTCAGACATAGCTGACCGTCCAAGATTTCCCGCAGATCGCGTCGATTTTGGGCCAGTCATTATCTGGAAGAATAGGCTTTTAGACCGCACTTATGCCCGTTTTCAGGCACTGCGGTCTAACGCAATAAAAACTGCCTTCGACCGTTTTCGCGAAGAAAACCGAGCGTGGCTTGCGGATTTCAGCTTATTTATGGCAATCAAAGAAAGCCAAAATGGACAGCAATGGAGCCTTTGGCCGGAACCCTTGAAATATCGAGACCATCAAGCCTTGGCAGACTTCTCTGGAAAACATGCTGAAAGCATAGAAAAGCAACAGTTTAATCAATTTCTTTTCTTTAACCAGTGGGAAAAGCTGCATGCCTATGCTAAACAAAATGGCATCCTGATTATCGGCGATGTGCCCTTCGTGATCGCCCTGGATAGCGCAGACGTTTGGGCAAATCCGAACTTATTTTTGATGGACGCGGAGCTCAACCCAACCTTTGTTGCGGGCGTACCTCCGGATTATTTTTCCCGGGATGGCCAATTGTGGGGTAATCCGCTCTACAACTGGAATGTTCATCGTGCGCAAGGCTACCAATGGTGGCTCGACCGGATGGTAGCTGTGCTGAAATTAGTTGACCTCGTCCGCTTGGATCATTTCCGCGGTTTCGCAGCTGCTTGGCATGTGCCCTTTGGGGAGACCACTGCGCGTAAGGGAGAATGGGTGCCTGGACCAGGTAAGGAGATTTTTACCGCTTTCCAACAGAGGTTCCCAGCAATGCCCATTATCGCTGAAGACTTGGGCGTCATCACACCCGATGTGGAAGACATGCGGGATAGTTTCAACCTCCCGGGGATGAAAATCCTCCAGTTTGCCTTTACAGGTGATCCTGAGGACGACTTCCTTCCCCACCATTACCCGGTGAATTGTTTTGCCTACACCGGCTCGCACGATAATAACACCTCGCGCGGTTGGTATGAGCAGGCTTCGGCGCGCGAGCAGGACTTTTGCCGGCGCTATCTCAATGTTTCTGGAGAGGATATTTCTTGGTCGATGATGCGTGCCATCTGGCAATCAGTCGCGAATGATGTCGTTGCGCCTATGCAGGATTTGCTCTCCTTAGGTGCTGAAGCGCGTATGAACTTACCAGGTTCCCAAGGGAGTAATTGGGCATGGCGCATGCTTCCCGATGCCATCAGCGAGCCTTTACGCCAGCGTATGTGGGAGCTCAATCTGCTCTATAGCCGGCTGCCACCTGAGGAGAAAGCGCGTTATACCGCCAAGCTCAATGCAGAATTATCTGAAACGGTCAAACCACATTAGGCTTGCGTTCGGGCAGCACTGAAATCACAATACCCAGCAGAATAAAAATACCGCCGATGATTTCTAAAATCGACGGTATTTCGTTTAAGAAAATAACCGCCAATATGGTAGAACCAACAGGTTCTCCTAATAACGCCATAGAAACAATCGTTGCCGGCAAAACTTCTAAGGAGTAATTCAAAACGGAATGCCCTAATAGCTGCGGGATAACTGCTAACGCTACGAAAAGGGCATAAATTTGGGGGGAATAACCCAAAACCTTTTCTCCGCGCAAAATAAGCGCCAAAATCAAAACTATGGCAGAAACGGTATAAACAGACGTTGTGTAGCTTAAATTATCCATTTTGAGCCGCATTTTTCGACCGATCAACATATAACCCGAAGCCATCCAAGCGCCAAAAAGGGCTAAAGCCATACCCCAAAGGGTTTGGCTGCCTCGTTCAAAAACACTGCCTGAACATCTAAGCCCAGTTGTGCTGAGGTGACATGGACCACTTATAGCAATGCAAATTCCTCCGATGATTGCCACTGCCATACCCCAATAAAAGCGCGAGCCCACTTTTTCTTTGAGCACGATTGGCGAAAGCAGCGCTACCCAGAGCGGGGTTGTTGTTACTAAAATCACAGAGCTGCTTACACTGATAAATTCTAAAGAGGTAATCCAAGCAGCAAAGTGCGCTGCGAGAAACACACCCGAAAGGACAAGCAAACCGATATCGTTACGATTGAGTGGAGCGCGGTTGCCTTTGTCGGAAGTGAACAGCAGGATCCCGCTGATCAGGGCTGAAAGTGCCAAGCGGTAAGCTGCAATGACCAATGCGCTTGCTTCGAGCAGAATTAAGCGGATAAAGATCGCTGCGGTGGAGACCGCTAAAATCCCAATGAGAAGGAGGAGATAAGGGTTAATCGGTTTCTTAGGTTTCAACTTTTGCGCCCGTTTATTATGATAAACTTACGT
>DNSH01000025.1 GCA_003499715.1 Candidatus Mesolinea sp.
GCATTGGTGCGGTCAACGGCAAGCGTATATTGCGTCAAATCGTTTGTTCCAATGCTAAAAAAGTCGATACTTCTTGCTAATCGATCAGAAAGGATCGCCGCTGAAGGAACCTCTACCATAATGCCAAATTGCACTTTCTCCGCGACGGGTTTCTGTTCGCGGTGCAGATTTTCCTTTTCGCGCTCGAGTAACGCCTTCATTTCATCAATCTCTTCTTGCAACGCAATCATTGGCACCATTATGCGCAAATCAACGCCCACGCCAGCTTGTAGCAAAGCGCGCACCTGTGTGCGCAAGATGTCCTCCCTACCATGGAGCATGCGCACACCGCGCCACCCTAAGAAGGGATTGAGCTCCTTCGGAAAATCAAGATATGGGATTTCTTTATCTCCGCCGATATCGAGCGTCCGCACAACAATGGGTTGCCCCTCAAAATGAGCAAAGATTTTACGATAGGCTTGAATTGACTCCTCTTCGCTGGGCATGGTTTTGCGATCCAAGTAAAGGAATTCAGTGCGGAAAAGACCCACCCCTTCGGCGCCATTTTGATTTGCCATGTGGGCATCCGTTTCATTGCCGATATTTGCAACCACTTCCACACTTTTACCGTCGGTTGTTATTGCCGGCTTAAATGCAGCTGAAAGCGCTGTCTGAAAAAGCTGTGATAAGGCAGATTGTTTTTTCGCAAAATCTGCTTTAGTTTGCGCGTCCGGGTTTACGATAACCTCACCCGTATTTCCATCCACAAGTAAAAATGCGTCATCCGGTATGGTCAGCAGCTCCTCCCCCACCCCCACAACCGCAGGGAGCCCAAAGGCTTTGGCTAAAATTGCTGTGTGCGAGGTAGGTCCGCCTTCTGCAGTAACAAAACCCAAGGTTACCGAGCGTTCTAAGCTCACGGTATCCGATGGTGTCAGGTCGCGGCTGACGATGATGGAAGGTTTATCTGGATTAATCCCGCGTGTTTGCAGACCCAATAAATGCCCTAAGACTCGTTGACCCACATCGCGTAGATCCACAGCCCGGGCTGAAAGTGTCGGGTCAGGAATAGCTTCGAGCTGCTGAGCAATCGTCTCGATAGCATTCATCCAGGCAGATTCGGCGTTTTTTCCAGATTTAATATCACTCTCTGCTAGGGAAACGAGAGAATCGTCCTCTAAGAACATCATGTGGGCATCAAAAATCTCAGCTTCTTTCTCTTTGGCTTGCGCTCGCACTGAATCCCTAAGTCCCTTGAGTTCTTCGATGGCTTTGGCTCTCGCATTATTCAAGCGTTGCCTTTCTGCTGCTGAATCTTCAATGGTATAGTGGGGAATGTTTATTGCCTGTTTCTGAACCTTGAAAATCGGACCGCTCGCAAGTCCGGGTGCTGCGGGGATTCCTTTTAGAACGCGTGTCTCAGCCATAGATCCTTCTCTTAGATATTCTCGCAAAAGCTGCGGTGGGAAAATTATACCCTTATCTAATTCCTTAAATAGCTTCACGATACAAATTCATATATTGAAAAATGCCTGCAAGCTTGTAAATTATGAGGGAAACTCGCTAAATCCATATTAAATTCTCTTAATTCTTAAAGCTCTTCAATCTTTAAGATTAGGAAACCGGAATAACCTTGAAAGCTCTGCCCGCCTGTGCTAAAATGAAGCATCCAACAGGTAGGGGATTATTATTTATTAACCCCCATATATGGGAGCAGCAATCTGGAGTAAGGTATGATTTGTCCTTTTTGTCAGCATCAAAATTCAAAGGTGATAGACACCAACAAAGATGTGAAAGGTGGCATCCGCCGCCGTCGAGAGTGTCTTAATTGCCATCAGCGCTTTAGCACTTACGAGCGCCCGATTTTGAACACACCGATGCTGATTAAGCAAAATGGAGCACGCGAAGAATTCGACCGGGATAAATTGCTGCAAGGTTTGCGCATTGCCTGTGCAAAGCGTCCTGTCCCAGCTGCCGCGCTGGAAAAACTGGTCGATGATATCGAAGCTGAGTTACAAAAAATGGGTCGGGTTGAAATAAACTCCCGGGTTGTGGGAGACTTAGCCATTAGGGGGCTCAAAGAATTAGACCATGTCGCCTACATCCGTTATGCCATTGTTTACCTACGCTTAGATGACCTTCACGCAGTTCGGAATGAAATTGACCGGCTGCTTTCTGAAGAAGAAACCATTTAAAGGACTTATCATGGAAACTATTAATCTCCCCCGTGCGGGGCTCTTACCCACACCACCCTTACCAGAAGGCTTACCTTCTATCGCGTTGAGCGAGAACTCACGGCAGATCCTGGAGAGGCGCTATTTACGCCATGGCGATGATGGCAAGCCAGCGGAGACAATTGACGAAATGTTCTGGCGGATTGCCTGGCATGTCGCCTCTGCCGAAGGCGAAGATGAACAAAGTATGCAAACGGCGATTTGCTTTTATAAAGCGCTTGTTTCAAAGTCCTTCTTCCCCAACTCGCCTACCTTCACCGGCGCCGGCACGCCCTTAGGTCAGCTGGCTGCCTGCTTCGTACTCCCCATTTCAGATGATATGGGGCGGTCTCCCGACGGCATCTTTTCGACTTTGCGTAATGCTGCACTCATTCAGCAAACTGGCGGAGGGAATGGCTTCAACTTTTCGCGTTTGCGCCCTAAGGGTTCGCTCGTAAAATCTTCATCGGGGCAAGCCACGGGCCCCGTTGGCTTCCTCAAAGTGTACGATAATGCCTTTGGTGAAATTGCTCAAGGCGGCACGCGCCGCGGCGCTAATATGGGAATTCTGCGTGTGGATCACCCTGATATCGAAGACTTTATCACCTGTAAACATAATGAATATGCTATTACCAATTTCAATATTTCCGTCGCCATCACCGATGCGTTTATGCGCGCTGTAGAAGCCGATGAACTTTGGGAGCTGCGCTTTCCGGATATTCAATCCCCGCTCTCTAAAACCTTTAGTGGAACACTAGAAGGCGCAGAGCGCGCTGGCATTCCCATTCGCACCTATAAAACAGTACCTGCCCGGGAACTTTTCAATAAACTCGTAACGCAGGCACATCATAACGGCGAACCCGGTGCCTTATTCCTGGATGCAGCCAACCGCGCTAATCCAGTCCCGCACTTGTATGACTTGGAAGCCACGAACCCCTGTGGCGAGCAGTGGTTAGGACCGTACGAAAACTGCTGCTTAGCTTCCATCAACCTCTCAGAGCACTGTAGCCCGGATGGTTCCGTTGATTGGGAAAAATTGCAGCAAACCACACAGACCGTCACCCGCTTTCTCGATGACGTCATCGATAAAAATGCTTACGTCCCTGCTGTTCCGCAACTGAAAGAGGCTGCTTTAGCTGCCCGCCGTATAGGGCTGGGGATCATGGGTTTAGCCGATCTGATGTATCACTGTGGAGTGCGCTATGGCTCGGATGAATCCCTCGAATTTGCCTCGCAGGTGATGGAGTTTATCCGTTACCACTGTATGCTTACGAGTATTCACTTAGCCGCCGAGCGTGGTCCCTTTCCAGCAATCAAAGGCAGTATTTATGACCCAGAAGCGCTAAAATGGATACCACCTGAGCCATTAATCCCCTACACTAACAATTGGCAGCGCCCAGAAGTTAACTGGCAGCAGGTTGTTGAGGGTATCAAGCGCTACGGGATCCGCAATGCCGCCCAAACCACGATCGCCCCCACCGGCACGATTGGCACGGTGGCTGGTTGTGAAGGTTATGGCTGCGAACCAGTGTTCGCTTTAGCCTACGTCCGGCATGTGAACGATCACGGCAAAGATCTGCAGCTTAACTACGTCAGCCGGCTTTTCCAGGCAGCGCTTGACCGTACGAACCTTAGCCCAGAGATTAAAGCGGAAATCATTACCCAGGTGATCGAGCAAGGCACCTGCCAGAATATCATGGAGCTGCCTGAAGAAATCCGCAACGTATTTGTGGTTTCAGCGGATGTGACGGCACGTGAACACATCCGCATTCAAGCAGCGTTGCAGCGCTTTGTTGATAACAGCTTAAGTAAGACGATAAACTTCCCATCTGACGCTACGGAGGAAGACGTTGCAGATGCCTTCCGCTATGCTTGGGAGTTGGGGTGCAAAGGCTTGACAGTTTACGTGACAGGTTCGCGGGAGAAAGTGGTCTTGGAGACCAAGAGCACCATGCAAGCCAAACAAACTACCCCGGCGGTTCAAACCCCTGAGCCGCAACTCTTTGGGGTTGATATTGAAGCCCAGCTTAAGTTCTGGAAAGACACTAAAAAGCCGCGACCGCGCATCCTGAAAGGTTACACTTCGGTAATTGAAACACCCTTAGGCAAGGCATTCGTCACCATCAACGAAAACGGCAACGATCAACCCTTCGAGGTATTCATTAATACCGCTAAAGCCGGCTCCGAAACCGCCGCTCACTCCGAAGCCATCGGCCGGCTAATCTCTTATGTGTTACGCATCGCTTCACCCGTAGAGCCGCGTGATCGCTTGAAAGTTGTGGTGGAGCAGCTGGAAGGGATCGGGGGAGGACGTTCGCTGGGCTTTGGACCTAACCGGGTACGCTCGCTACCAGATGGCATCGCCAAGGCTTTAGAAGAATATCTCATTCAGAAGTCCACACACAGCGAACAAGAAACCCAAGTTGCCATCCCCTCGGAGCAGCTTCCCATCCCTAATCTCTCTCAAGATAATTATCGGATCGGCGAACTTTGCCCTGAGTGCGGGCAGGCAACTTTTATTAACGAAGAAGGCTGTCGTAAGTGTTATACTTGTGGATATAGTGAGTGTTAATGACGGAGGTGAGTAAGGATGTCTGATTGGCAACGTGCTCAAGTCGAAATCAACCAACACCAAATAAGTTATCTGCGCACCGGCGGAGATAAGCCACCCATTATCCTACTACACGGCTTCACCGAAGATAGTTCCACTTGGGGAGAGGTGGCAGCAGCCCTAGCGGCTAACTACGACCTGATCATGCCAGATACCATCGGTCATGGTGAGTCAAGCCGCCTCCCAGCGGATGGCGCTATTGACCCACTGCAAGATTTGACGAGGTTTATCGAAGCCTTAGGGTTGCAAAAAACCGCCATAATTGGGCATTCTATGGGTGCAGCCCTAGCTGCAGAGTTTACCGCTCAGAACCCCGAAAAAGTAGCTGTATTGGTATTAGAAGAGGTACCATGGTTCAATCCAGCCTCCCCACCAGAAATCCCTCAACAAGCCTTGGCTGCTAATAATCCCGCTGCTATCAAAAAATTATCGGAGTCGAATCTTCAGGAAGCCTTATCCTACAGCCAAGAACATCACCCGACTTGGAATGAAGCCGCCCATAACGCTTGGGCAGGCTCAAAAATCCGATTCGATGCCGAATGGTTCAAGGCAAGCTGGAAACCACAAACCAACTGGGAAGAAATTGCAGCGAAAATCAAATGCCCAACCTTGATTATTAGTGGTCAGGCTGCCTATGGCGGCATACTCTCTGCAGCGGTTGTAACGAAACTTCTCAAGATAATCCCTGCATCCGAATGGTCGAACATCGCTGGTGCTGGGCATTTTGTTCACTACGACAAACCCATACCATACATCGAAACCGTGATGGAATTCCTCAAGCGCAAATACCCCGTTAAAAAGGCATGAGCAAACCTCATAAGATCACATCGAAAAAATTCGTTTTGATGGCGGGCAACATCGGAAGCGGAAAAACTTCCCTGACCCGCCTTCTTGGTGATAAGTTGGGCTGGCAGACCGCCTATGAATCGGTAATCGATAACCCATATTTGGCTGATTTTTATGCTGATATGCGCCAATGGGCTTTCCACCTTCAGATTTATTTCTTAGGCAAGCGATCTTTGCAACACCGTGAGTTAGCCGAGGCACCCATTTCTGCCATTAGTGACCGCAGCATTTATGAAGATGCCCATATTTTCGCCCGTGCACTGAACCAGATGGGAAATATGACCGATCGCGAGTTCGATTCCTACCTTCGGCTATACGAAGTGGTGGTTAGCAGCTTGCCTAAACCAGATTTGCTGATCTACCTTAAAGCACCTGTCCCCGTGCTGCTCCAGCGCATCCAAATCCGCGGGCGCTCGATTGAAGCCGGCATTGACGAAGCCTATCTTACTCTTCTCGATAATCTCTATGAGGAATGGATTAACGGCTTTGACCTCTGCCCAGTGTTGACTATCCAAAGCGACGCGGTCGACTTTGTGAACCGTGAGGAGCAGCTGAATCTGGTCGCCACACGTGTCCTCGACCGCCTAATGGGCAGTGAAAAGATAGTACTGGACTAATTATCAATAAACTCTTTTTATAATAATTAGCACTCATTCAAGGATAATAAGATATTTCCAGCCTTGATGATTTGCTAAATTGTGATGTTGAGTACCCAAATAGACGAGAAAGAAAAAATGAATGCTATCCTCGAAAAAATAGTGGATCTATTAAGTGGTATCAGTGGCTTAGAAGCGATTGTGCTTGGTGGTTCTCAGGCTAGAGGCTCACAAGATAGCGACTCTGACATCGACATTGGCTTGTATTATCACCAAGAAACAGTTGATTGGTCCCAAGTGGAGAAACAAGCCCAGGAATTAGATCAAGAGCACCGAGAAAACCTCCTTGCAAAGCCTGGCGAATGGGGAGAGTGGGTAAATGGTGGCTGTTGGCTTATGATAGAGAATAAGCATGTAGATCTCATTCTAAGAGATATCGAACGCGTAAAAATAGCGATTCAGGAAGGTCAGGAAGGCATTATTACTCCCCACTATCAGGTTGGTCATCCTCATGCGTATCTCAACATTATGTATATGGGGGAGTTAGCTGTGAGTAAATTGCTGTGGTATAGAGATGAAAATATATATCGGTTGAAAACCCTCGCAGAAGAATACCCACAAAAATTAAAAGAGAAAATAATTAGCCAATTTTTCTTTGAGGCTATGTTTTCTCAAGAGCTGGCGGAGAAAAATGCTGCCAGAGACGACATTTATTATGTGGTCGCTCATCTCATTCGTTCTGTTTCTGCGCTCAACCAAGTGCTCTTTGCCTTGAATGAACAATACTGCATTAATGAGAAAAAAGCTGTAAAAATGATTGATGCATTTAATGTTCATCCAGATTCATATAAAAAGAAAATTGATAACATTTTTTATTGGTGCGCATTTAATTTATTAGAAGCTTGCCATGGTCTAAACCAACTCATCGAAGAAGTGAATTTATTAATCTAAACCTTCACATTCTCGCATACTTATAGGGAAGAAATAATCATTTTTGGTGTTTAGATTAATAATTAATCATTAGTCCAAAAACTCAGACATAGACCTTGACAATTTAACACGGATATGATTAAATTTATTCGTTCGCTGATTGGGTGCCCCCCTCACCCAGTCTGCGAACACTTTTTATTCCTGCCATTCCAATTCATAATCTCCAATCACAACGGTATCCCCATCGCTCACGCCAGCTTCTTTCAATGCAGCATCAATCCCCATGCGGCTCAGCAAGCGCTGGAAGCGGCGTACTGACCCAGGCTGATCCCAAAATGTCATGGCGGCAGCTTTTTCAATCATTTTCCCGTTCACAATCCAAGTGTCGCCTTCCCGGCTAATCGTGAAAGCACGCGGGTTTTCTTCAGCGCGGTAGACAGGGACTTCCTCTTTTGGCTCTTCTTCCGGCGCTTGCTGCAAGTATTCATAGGCTTTCCAAAGCACTTTATCTAAATTGGTATGCCCTACCGCTGAAATTGGCATAAGTTCCACCCCTTCCTGGGCAAATTTCTCCCGCAGAGGCTCAAAACGCTCTGCAACATCTGGAAGGTCTATCTTGTTGAGCACAACCACCTGCGGTAGCTTGCCCAAGCGCTCGTCATAAAGTTCTAATTCTTGATTAACCATCAGGTAATCTTCATAAGGATCATCGGAAAGACCATCCAAAATATGAATAAGCACGCGAGTGCGTTGGATATGGCGTAGAAACTCATAACCCAAGCCACTACCTTCATGCGCCCCTTCAATCAATCCAGGAATATCAGCAAGCACCAAATCGTGTTCTGCATCCAAGTGCACCACGCCTAAGTTCGGTTCTAGCGTGGTAAAAGGGTATTCAGCAATCTTCGGTTGAGCATTGGTCGTTGCAGCTAAGAAAGAAGATTTGCCTGCATTCGGCAAGCCGACCAATCCCACATCCGCAATCAGTTTGAGCTCTAGGCGTAAGGTCAGCTCCTCACTCGGCTCACCTCGCTCGGCAGTGAGTGGCATTTGGTTGCGCGAAGACGCAAAGTGCTGATTGCCGCGTCCGCCTCGCCCACCTTTAACAACCACGAGCGTTTGCCCAGGCAGTACCAAATCCCCGAGCAGTTCACCGGTTTCGTCGTTATAAACCAGTGTGCCCGGCGGAACCGGAATGATGAGGTCGTCAGCAGATTTGCCGGACTGCTTTTTTGGTCCTCCGTTGCGGCCATTCTCAGCAGCAAAATTTTCGTTATAGTGAAATCTACTCAGAGTATTCAGGGTCGGCTCCACGCGCAACACTACATCCCCCCCTTTTCCGCCATCACCGCCGTCTGGACCGCCTTTGGGGCGGTACTTTTCACGGTGCATGTGCACCATGCCGTCCCCGCCTTTGCCGGATTTTACTTTTATTACCACTGAATCGCTAAACATGATTTTCCTTATTACTTCAATGTATTCAACAAATAATTATAAATCAGGGGTCAGGCAACCCTGACCCCTGTGAAGGTCTTGTGCTTGAGAACTTCAGCTTATTTGCCGAATTTCTTCTGCAAAATATCCGTCAAGGTTGGCTTGCCTATCTCTTCCAACGCATAGCGTACACGCTGGTTGGGTTTCTTAATCTTCATAATGCGGTTGAGGTCAATCGGTGTGCCAATCACGACCATATCCACATCAGCATTATTGATGGTTTGCTCTAAATCGCGCACCATTTGCTCGCCATAACCCATTGCCGGCAATATTTTGCCCGTACTGGGATATTTTTTGTAGGTTTCTATAATGCTGCCTACCGCAAACGGACGCGGATCAACAATTTCTGCTGCGCCATAACGCCGAGCAGCCACATACCCAGCCCCAAAAGCCATACCACCATGCGTAAGCGTGGGACCATCCTCTACCACAAGCACACGCTTCCCACGGATGGCATCAGGGTCATCCACATAGATAGGAGAAGCTGCTTCAATGACCTGTGCTGTGGGGTTGAGCGCAAACAAACTCTCACGTACCGCAATGACATCATCTGGGTTGGCAGTATCCACTTTGTTAATCACGAAGACGTCTGCCATGCGGACATTTGTCTCGCCTGGGTAATAATTAGCCTCATGCCCCGGGCGCAGCGGATCCGCAACGACGATGAGCAAGTCAGTCGCATAAAATGAGAAGTCATTGTTCCCCCCGTCCCAGAGGACGATATCCACTTCCTTCTCGGCTTCGCGCAAAATGGCTTCGTAATCCACGCCGGCATAGACAATTACGCCTTGGTCGATGTGGGGTTCATATTCCTCACGCTCTTCAATGGTGCACTCGTGCTTATCCAGATCCGCATACGTGGCGAAGCGCTGCACTTTTTGCTTGACCAGATCGCCATACGGCATAGGATGGCGGATGGCGGCTACTTTGTAGCCCATTTCCATAAGTATTTGGGCAACTTTGCGCGTGGTTTGGCTCTTGCCAGAGCCGGTGCGCACGGCGCAAACAGCAACGACTGGCTTTGTGGACTTTACCTGCGTTCGTTTTGTGCCCATTACAAAGAAATCTGCACCCAATGCATTGACCTGGCTGGCTTTGTGCATCACATAAGTGTGAGGAACATCGCTATAAGCGAAGACAACTTCATCAACCTTAAAATCCTTAATCAACTTGGGTAGCTCATCTTCGGGATAAATATCGATGCCGTTAGGGTATAGCTTACCTGCCAACTCAGCAGGATACTTTCTGCCTTCAA
>DNSH01000158.1 GCA_003499715.1 Candidatus Mesolinea sp.
GCCCTAAACGCTCAAGAAAATCAACTTGCACTAGCGGATAAAGCCCAACAAACTGCAAACTATCTTAGCCAATTGGAGGAAAAGTAACCCAATGGAGAAATCATTAGTACTGGTTAAGCCGGATGGTGTACAACGCGGACTGATCGGAGAGGTCATTACCCGTCTGGAAAACCGCGGCTTGCGCTTAGTTGCCGCCCGATTTATGTGGGTCAACACTGAATTAGCAGAAAAGCACTACGCTGTGCACGCCGGCAAACCTTTTTATGCCCCACTGATCGCGTTCATTACCTCCTCGCCCGTGATGGCAATGGTCTGGGAAGGTCCAGATGCAATCACTGCAATCCGTCAAACCTTCGGTAAAACCCGCGGGACTGAAGCAGATCCTGGTACCCTGCGGCATGATTATGCCCTGCAAGCGCGCTACAACATTGTTCATGCATCCGACTCTCCTGAGACAGCCGAATTCGAAATTGCACTTTGGTTCAATCCAGAAGAAATCGTCAAGTGGCAGCGTGATAACGAGAAATGGATATACGAATGAGAGATAAATCTATTGGTTCATACGTTTCGGTTTATAAAGCCGAAGGTCAGCTAGACGGCGAAATCGTGAAAGCTTTCCTAGAAGCACAGGGTGTTCCAGCTATGCTCAGCCAAGATACTGCTGGGAAAATTTATGGTCTGACTGTTGGAAATCTGGGAGAAGTGGATGTCCTGGTTGCGCCTGCTGATGAAGCGAAGGCTCGTGAACTGCTCCGCGCAATGGAATCGGGCGAATACGCTAACGAAATTTTGGTGAGTGATGCCGGATCAAACGAGAAACTTGACGCCCAATCCCAGCCCGAAGAAGCTGAACTGAAAGAACGTAAACGGGTCTTATTTCTGTGTACGGGTAACTCTGCCCGCAGCCAAATGGCTGAAGCCGTAGTGAACCACGAGCTTTGGGACCGCTGGATTGCGGTGAGCGCCGGCATCAAACCTACCGGATATGTGCACCCCTATGCTTTAGCGGCACTGGAGGAAGCTGGCATTTTCCACCAAGGGGAATCTAAATCAGTAGAGCAGTTTAAAGGTCAAAGCTTCGATCTTGTTGTTACGGTATGCGATCAAGCACGGGAGGCTTGCCCCTTATGGCTTGGCCCGGAAAAGCGCATTCATGTCGGATTCGAGGATCCAGCTGCAGTGCAAGGCACAGAAGAAGAAAAGATGGCTGCGTTTCGTAAAACACTCAAATTGATCCGCGCCACGATTCCAGCTGTGTTGAAGGAATTCGAAGGCGAATCATAAAAACCTATAGCTAATTTTTTATAGCGCATCTTAAAACTTCAGATGCGCTTTTTTGTTATCAAGTCAATTTAACCTTAGCAACTGGCAATCAAAAAATAAAGTGCTAAGTTGACAGTCTTTAGGCTTTCCATTATAAGAAACGCTATGGAATTAAATCGAGTGCAAAAGTTAGGGCGCGTTTTATTGCTCATTCCCTTACTGCTCAGCGCTTGTGGCACACTACCAACCCTCAGCACAATCTATCCAACTGCAACACCGACTGCGGCGCTCACACCTCTCGCACCCACGCCCCAACAAACTTTTTTCTTCAGCGAACGCCCCCCAGCGGAAGAACTGCGCCTGACAGATGCCGACCAGGCTTTGGAGTTTGGTGACTACGACACAGCCCTCAAAGCCTATCGTGCTGCGTCCACTACCAGTTCCGCCGCTTTGCGCGCTGCCAGCCTCTATGGGCAAGCCCTTACTTATATAAAGCAAGGGGACCTCTTTCAGGCAAAACCTCTCTTAGAAGAACTTATTTCTTCTTACCCAGAAAGCTTGCCGGCTCAACGAGCGCATTACCTGAAAGCTCAAATCGCGTTAAAAGAAAACCGTCCTGAAGCTGCCATTTCTGCTTGGCAGGCATATTTAGACGCTCGTCCCGGTGTTCTGGATGCTTATGTCTATGAACAGATTGGCGATCAATATACTGCAATCGGTGACTATGCGCAGGCGCTGGAGGCTTACCGCACAGCTTATTTAGCTACCACACCAGGCAGCTCCGCAAATTTAGGTATAAAACTCGGCAGAACTTACGCCGCCTTAGGGCAGCCAGATGCCGCTGTCGGGATTTATCAGGACCTCTACGGCAAGACGGATAACATTTACCTTGAGGCTCAACTCGATTTCCTGCTTGGGCAAGCGATGCTCGCTGCCGGGAATTCTGAACAAGCTTACAGCTATTTTCAGCATGCCGTCAATAACTACCCCGAAACTTATGATGCCTATTCTGCTCTTCTTGCCTTGCTCGATGCCAATCAACGTGTTGATGAAATGCAACGCGGGTTGGTCAACTACTTCCGCAGGCAATACGACTTGGCGGACGAAGCCTTTACGCGCTATTTACAAAGCGACGGACTAGAAAAGGACAAAGCGCTTTACTATCAAGCATTAACTGCGCGCGCTAAAGGGGTAGAAATGATGGGCTTAGCCTCCGAGGAACGCTTAGCCTACAATCAGCAGGACGGCACACCATACGATCAAAAAGCCATTACCCTATGGAAAGAACTGATTGAAACCTACCCCCAAAGCAGCTACGTGGTGCATGCCATTGAAGATATCGTCTATACCCAGCAAGCCTATATGAACAACCCCCAATTAGCTGCACAAACAGCCTTAGAATATGTTTCAGCCCAACCCTTGGCTAGCTATGCGCCGAGCTTGCTTTTTTCTGCGGGGCGCAACTATGAAATCGCTGGTATGCTGCCCGAAGCTGCTCAGATGTGGGATCGCGTAGCACAGAGTTATCCTTCGTCAGATCAGTCTTTTCAAGGGGCGTTTTTTGCTGGCATTTTACATTACCGTATGAACGATCTTGAAGCTGCAACCGCTTCATTGAACCGGGCATTGCTTTTAGCCATCGAACCTTTGGAAACAGCTAGTGCCTACCTTTGGTTGGGCAAAGTCAGCCAAAAACAAGGAGATAGTAACCAAGCTAAACAATATTGGCAATTAGCGACGTCCGCGGACCCTTATGGTTATTATGGACTGCGCGCCCAGGAAATCCTGAAAAACCAGCCAGTTTTCACGGCTCCAAGCACACCAAACTTTGCAGTAGACTTGGACGCCGCACGAGATGTTGCTTCAGCTTGGCTGCGCACATCATTTAACCTAACCCCACAAGTAGATTTAGAATACAGTGCCGAGTTGGCGAACGACCAACGTTATATACGCGGAATCGAATTTTGGGGCTTGGGTATGTATCCAGAAGCCCGGTTGGAATTTGAATCCTTGAGGAACAACTACCGCACAGACGCAATAAACACCTTCCGCTTGATGAAAACTTTTCTGGATCATGGTTTTTACACTTCTGCAATTCAAGCCAGCGAATCTATCCTGCAACTCACAGGTTACAGTGACCCAGCAGTAGCGGATGAGGTGCCTTCTTACTTTTACCTCGTCCGTTACGGTCCATATTACCTTCCTTGGGTGCAAGCTGCAGCAGAGACTTATGATGTACCCATTCTGCTTTTGTTTAGTGTGATTTATCAGGAAAGCCGCTTCCAAGCTTATGTGAAATCTTCTGCCGGTGCCCAAGGGTTGATGCAGCTCATGCCAGCCACAGCTGCCCAAATTGCCAGCGAGATCAACTATCCGCCCAATTTTAGCGAGGAAGATTTAGTTGTTCCGCTCTATAACCTCATGTTAGGAACCAATTACCTTAGCCGCCAGCTATACGTTTTTGATGGCGATATTTACGCCGCATTAGCCGCGTATAACAGCGGACCAGGGAATGCATTGAAATGGAAAGAAATTGCAGGTGATGACCCAGATTTGTTTCTCGGCTCTGTGCGTTACCTGGAATCGCGTGATTATATTCGCAGCATTGC
>DNSH01000131.1 GCA_003499715.1 Candidatus Mesolinea sp.
ATTACTTTAGCATTTATTACCATGTTGTTTCTGATGGCGCTTTACCGCACATTCGCTACCTTTATGCCTATAAAACTCCTGAAATGTTTGAGGACGATTTACGCTACCTTAGAAAACATGCATACCATCTTATTACTTGTGATCAACTATCTACTTATGTGTCACACGGCACCTCTCTTCCCCCCAAAGCGGTTATCCTTACGGTTGATGATGGCCTTTCTGAGTGTTTTTCAATAATGAGGCCTCTTTTACTCAAGTACGATGTTCCTTCTATCTTTTTCATTACCACTAATTACTTGGATAATTGCGGGATGGGGGCAGAGCTAAAAGCCTCACTCTGTGTTGAAAAAGTGAACTCGATGAATTCGGACCAAAGGGCGGCATTTGCAAATGTGCTGCTTACCGAATTCGGCACGAGCATTTCTAACCCTGAGGAAATTAAAAAAGCCATATTTTCATATGTTGCTAATGATCACCGGGACATTAATAGAGTCTGCGCCATCCTTGGGATTGATATAGAGCAGGAAATCCGTAAAATTCAACCCTACCTGACCACTGAAGAAGTGCGTCAATTGGACGCTGACGGGTTCACTATCGGCGCCCATTCCCTCGGCCATGAGAGGTTTTCAGAACTCACGCTTGAAGAGATTGAGGATAACATCAAACAAGCCTGCCAAAGAGTACAAAGCATAACGCATCAACCAGAAATCCCTTTTGCGTTTCCCTTTACCGCGGAAGGATTATCCAGGGAACATCTTGCCGCAATTCGCCAACGCCACCCTGAGGTTGGTCTGATGTTCGGTGTTGATGGCATTGCTCCGGATGCCCCCTTCATGATCAATCGCTTTTGTGGGGATTCACCCCTTTATACAAAGCCAGGAAAATCTAATTTAGGCAGAGCTATCTCGAAGGCTTGGCTCGAAGCAATATCGCTCAACCTACATCATTAATAACGCTCTTCACATCCTCAATGAATCGTGATCAACAAGCCATTTGTTTCCATCATCCTTCCCACCTATAATCGGGCTCATCTGCTGCCCAGAGCCGTTGAAACTGTGCTATCGCAAACCTTCCCGGAGTGGGAACTGATCATCTGGAATGACGGCTCGACGGATGAGACGGTAAAAATCTTAGACGCATATCACGATCCACGTATCCGCACGTTCAGCGCGTCAAATCAAGGCAAGTCCGCTGCTCTGAACCAGGCTCTAAAGCAGGCGAATGCGGATATCTTTGCTTTCCTCGATGATGATGACTGCTGGATGCCGGAATTCCTAGAACGCCAGATGGCGATCTTACGCGCCCAGCCAGAACTGGACCTCGTTTTCGGCAACTTCCGTAATGTAAATGTTGCGCGTAACCTTGAAGAAGATGGATTCAGGCAGAATGCTCCAGGTTTAAATCGCCTCCACACCGAGGAGCTCGGAGGTGGCGCAAAACATATTACTGGGGGATTCCTAGAAGGAATATCTACGGAAAACTTTATCGCCTTCGACACCGTTTTGGTGCGCAAACGTTTGACGGAGCGAGTTGGACCGTTTAACACGTACCTAAAAAACGGGATAGATTTCGAATTTTGGTGGCGCGCTGGCTTGCAGGGCTTACAGGCTGCCTTTACTGAAGAGATCGGCTTGATCCGCTATAAGTATCCGGGCAGCTTAAGCGGAAGTGAAGTGGCTACACGCCTCAATTTTCTACGGACTCTCGATGCTTGCGCGGAGGCTTCCAGGCAGGCAGGGAAACCCGAAACAATCGAACTCCTGCGCCCAGCTTATCGCAATACCTGGCAGAACATGATCAGTATCAGCGCCCAGCAGAATGATCTCAATGGTGCTTTCGTTGCATTTCGTACCTCACTCAAATATGGTTTCCGATTGGGTTCTATTCGGTTATTATTGAGGGCACTTCTGACGAGGAGTTAAGTAAATGCCTTTAAGAGTTTTACACATTTTTCCACCTAGCCTTAGGACACGCTTCGGTGGACAAAATATCACCTGGAAATATAACTTTTCTAAGTGGTCGGATACTTCAATCACACATCTAGTGCTTGATAACGAACAAAATCGTATCGTTAGTCCTGAAGAGGCTTTCGATTTCATTTACCCTGATAAACAAACTAGCACTAGCACGTTGGGAAGGCTGCTCTGGATTCCTATTCTGCTACGCAACCTTCGAAGAAAAAAGAACGAATATGATATTCTCCACTTTCATATTTTATGGTGGGGAAGTTTACTCGCTGCCCACTGGGCTCAACGAAATGGCATACCCAGTCTATACGAAAGCGTCCTTCTGGATGCGGATACGCCGGGGAGTATTGGCCAGGAGAATTTAGGGAGCATAAAACTTAATTTACTCAAATCATTCACAGGTATTATTGCGATTTCTCCTTTTCTCAAAACTGACTATCTAGCGAATGGCTTTACGGAGGATCGTGTTTTTTTACTCATCAACAGTGTAGATTCGGACCTATTCTGCCCAATCGGTGGTCCAGAGGATAAGCAGAATCTGAGGGAAAAATTAAATTTACCCGTAGACGACATTCTGCTACTTTTTGTCGGTAGTGTCATCCATAGAAAAGGTTTTGACATCCTCCTCAGATCTTTTGGTAACGTACTTGACAAATTTCGACAATGTAGGCTGCTTGTTGTTGGCCCAGCTAATCGCAATGAAAACCCCTCCCTAGATGAAAGTTTTATTAAATACCAAAGAGATTGGCTAGAAGTTAGAAAAATTGAAAGCAAAGTTACCTTTCTTGGTTTAGTTAACGATCGTATTAAACTTGCTGAAATTTATCAAGCGGCAGATATATTCGTTTTTCCTTCTCGTGTGGAAGGGCTTGGGAATGTTGTTTTGGAGGCTATGGCTTCCGGCTTGCCCATCGTCGTTTCAGACCTACCGGTTTTGAGAGGTGTAATTGAGAATCGGGTAAATGGACTAATTGTGGCCTTGGAAGATGCTGATGCAACTGCGGAAGCGATTAATTTCCTGATTGAAAACCCGGAGATAGCCCAATCTTATGCCAGTCGGGCAAGAGGAGACGTCCAAACAAAGTTTTCCTTTGTCAATTGGGAAAAAAATCTGGTTAAAATATATTTTCAACTCCTCGAATTAGCCAAAAGTTAACAAATAGTTATAGGAATATCTAAAGAATAGTTTTTATTTTTACAACAGATACTGCTATAAGATCTATAAAAGTTGGGGATAAACTCTCGTGCTAATACAGCCAAAAAAGGTTATGATTCTGCCAACTAAGAACACGGAAATAGCACATGATTGAAACGCTCAGTTTAATCCTGGTTGGACTTATTGGACTCGTCCTCGCGGGAATGATTCTGGTCAACCCCTTCCTCGGAATCGTCCTCATCGCAGCCAGTCTGCCAGTAACAGACCTTTTGCCGTCCATTCCGATGGTCAGCTCAATCCTCCCCGTGGTTGGAGGGATCACCATTTTCGGATATCTGATGAAGAACGTTAATAAACATGGAAATGGCGTCAAAGGCACGCGATCGGTTGTGATTTTAGGTTTACTTTTTATCATCTGGATGTTTATCACTAATCCGCAGGCAGCTTGGTTCGGAATAGACAGAAACTGGATATTTACTTATGGACAGCTGCTCATCCTAACCTTTTTAGCCGAAGAGTTACTTGACGACCCTAAGAAATATAAGACATTCCTCTGGGTCTTTTCAATTGTTGCAGTGATATCTGCAACGGTGGCTATACAACAAGGTTCGATTGGGGAGGATATCGATACATCCATTCGCACGGGCGGATTGAGCGAAGGTGCAAATTCGGCTGGAAGATATTTCGTGGTTGGTATGATTTTCTTTGTCTACTTGCGCACAATGGAGCAAAATCAGCTGCTCAGATTCATTTCTGGGCTTGGCATCCTCATCACTTTTCTGGGCGTTTTCTATACAGTTTCCCGGACATCAATGGTGTTGCTTTTCACGGCTATCGGGCTCATCATATTGCTCAACCCGCAGAAGAAGTTAAATTTCACCCTGATCGTGGTATTTATGGCTGGAATATTACTACTTACATTTTTATCAGATACCGTTTTCAAAATATTGGGGTCCATCATCCCTGCAATCACCCAGGGCACAGATACAATCGGGTTGCGCTATAAATTATGGGATGCAGGATTTCGCATGTGGCAGGATCATCCTATCACGGGTGTAGGGATTGGTATGTACCGTCATGAATTGCCTTTCTATGCAATCGGAATTCCGCAACACTATCTACACCTTGTTGCGCACAGCACGTATGTTCAGCTCTTATCCGAAACAGGCATAGTCGGCCTGGGATTATGGTTAACTATGGCAGCCATTTCATTAAGGAATCTTTGGAAAGCCAGCCGGATTGATGATCTGGAGCTGAGATCTTTGGCGACTGTGTGGTTCATTGTGCTAGTTATAATGCTCATTGGTGGCATCACGATGACTCAAAGCGCAGAAAAATTAATTTGGATCTGCATGGGCGTGAGTGAATATTTCCATCTTCATGTACTCAACCAGCCTGCCACTAAAGAGGTCCAAAAATTGGGATTAAGAGTGGCTGTTAAGACCGAGTAAATTCTGACTTTGAAGCAAATTAATAATTACTAAGCAGTAAAAACCAAATGCCAACATCAACTAATATCGCCATTCTTGCCGGCCAACTCGTTGTGGGCGGAGCCGAAAAGCAGCTATATCTCTGGCTCGCCAATCTGGATCGAGAGCGCTTCAACCCAATCGTGCTTACCCTCCACCCTGGTTTCGGCGATTATTGGGAGAAGCCAATTGAAGACCTCGGAATACCACTTTTTCGGATCAATCAGCGTAACAATCGTATTTCCCGCCTGAGGGAAATACGGCGAATACTCCAGCCCTTTCAACCGCAATTGGTGCATGGCTGGCATCTTTTTTCAGGTGCTTATGCCAGTCTAGTTGCGCCGAGCTTTAAAGCTAAAAGTCTCGTTGGAATCCGAAATATATATAGTACACGCTATAATTCGCTGGAGTTGCAAATTTCTATGCATTTAGCAAATGCTTTCATTACGAATTCAACTTCGACGGCAAAAGAATTTAGCGATAAGAATCGTAAAAAGTTAAAGCCCGTCTACATAGTACCTAACGCAGTTTTAGAAGATTTCGAACCTCGCGAAAGCGTGCGGCAAAAGTTGACTCAAGAGCTGGGTTTGCGTCCCGATGCTCTTTGGCTGGTTGGCGTTGGCCGGTTAGTGCAGTTCAAGCACTTCGATGAGCTGCTCGAAGTTGCAGCATCTTTACGGGATAAGCAATGCAACTTCCACCTTATCCTCATTGGCGGTGGGCCGGAAGAATCAGCCCTTATCCAGCTTAGTCAACAGCTTCATCTTAAAGACTGTGTCCGATTTACTGGAGAAATTCCTAACGCCATTCGTTTGTTAAAAGGTTTTGATATTTTCTGTATGACATCCTTTTTAGAAGGTCTGCCCAATGTGGTGATGGAGGCTGCAGCCGCTGGTTTACCCATCGTAACCTGGCAATTGCCATTTTACGAAGAGCTGCTCACGCCAGGTGAGACAGCCCTTATGGCTGCTCCAGGCGACCGTGCCAGCTTTGAGCAGGCTGTGCAAGCGCTCATCAATGATCAACATTTAAGAGAAAGATTGGGAGCCGCTGCTCAGACTCAAGTGACTGAGAAATTCAGTTTGGACCATTACATTCAAAACATGACCAAAGTCTACGAGACGATGTTGCAACCCAAGCCTTCGCCGGATAAGAAATAAAATGATTTTGGAATATCATCTCATATTCCCTGATTCCCATCCAAGAGATACTTGGAATGCCGGTAATATCATCCGTGTTAAAGATTTCGCACGCCAAATGCGCTATTTAAAGAAACACTATCAGATTCTCCCGCTGGATGATTACGCGGAAGTTTTTCTTAGCCAGTCTCCTCAGTCGAAAAGGGCCATTGCGCTGACGTTTGATGATTGCGGGCAGCGTACCTTTTCCTTGGTGGAACCCGTGCTCAGCCAGGAGCATTTTCCAGCAACGTTTTTTGCCAATACATCTCACCTGAAGGATGGAAAGTTGTTGTGGTTTACTTACTTCAATGCCTTATGCTTCGAGAAGTCATATTCATCGATAAATATTAAAGGAAGGGAATATCTGCTCCAAACAAAACAACAATGTTTCCATGCCTGGCAGGATCTCATCCACCAGGCTCAGATCAGCGGAGATGCAATTGCTTACTCCGAAGCCATCTCAGCCAAATACCCGCTCTCTGCAGAGATTATTGAAAACTACCTGGGGCTGACCGAAAAGCAGATTAAGAATATCGGCTCATCTGCACATTTCGCATTTGGCGGTCACACACATCATCACCCCTACCTCACCCAACTTAGTCCAGAAAAGCAGCAAGAGGAGATTATTGAGAATAAACGCCTGCTTGAACAAATCGGCGGAAAACCTGTTCGCTATTTTGCTTATCCTGGGGGAAAGTATTCCTTACCGATTATTGATATTGTGAAGGCGTGTGGATTTTCGGCAGCTTGCGCCGAGAAGTCTCTCAACCTGGGTGAGCCGCGTTTTGAGCTCCCACGCACCGGCATTTATTCTCCCTCATTGATAAAGTTTATACTCAAATTGATCCGGGTTCCATAGGATTGCATTCTTCGAAAACAGGCGGAAAAGCAAGTGAGTCAAAAATCCATTTTGCTCATCGGTAATCACCTTTCTACTAAACATTCCAATAAGAATGTCTGGCATTACATGGCTGAGAAACTCTCTGCGAGAGGTTGGCAGGTAATCACGACCTCATCGCAGCAAAACCAAGCCCTAAGATTAATCGATATGCTTCACACGATCTATGCGCAACGGCGTGAGTATGCCCTGGCGCAAATCGATGTTTTCAGCGGTAAGGCATTTATCTTTGCGGAAGCGTGTGCCAAATTACTTAAATGGCTAAGAAAACCCATCGTCCTCACACTGCATGGCGGTGGCTTACCTGAGTTTGCTGCCAAGCATCCCCTCCGCGTCCAGCATTTATTCCAAAGAGCGGATGCCGTTGTTACCCCTTCACCTTTTCTACAAAACTCATTACGCCAATATTCCTCTGAGATTCACCTGATCAATAACCCTATCGATATTTCTCAAGGCATTTATCGACAGCGCAGCTCTCCGCAGCCTAAGCTCATCTGGGTTCGCGCTTTTCATGAGATTTACAATCCAGAGATGGCATTAAGAGTTTTAGCCGATCTACAACCCGAATTCCCGGAGAGTCACCTAACTATGATAGGACCAGTGAAAAGCCACGCCTGCATGCAAAGTGTGAGAACGCTCGCAGCCCAAATGCAGCATGACCATCATGTGGAGATTATCACTGGCATTCCACATGATCAGGTTTCGGCTTTTCTGGATAAAGCTGATATCTTCATCAACACTTCGAACTATGACACCGCCCCCCGTAGTCTTCTAGAAGCCATGCTTAACGGGCTGTGTGTGATCTCAACAAATGTAGGAGGAATTCCTTACCTTGGCATAGATGGCCAGGAATTTCTATTAGTGCCCCCAGGGGACCACTTGGCAATGGCAGACGCTATCAGGCGCGTTCTTACCGAACCTGAGTTAGCAGCAAAGTTAAGTAGCAATGCCCATAAAAAAGTGGAGCAGGATGATTGGTCTATTATCCTTCCACAATGGGAAAATTTGTTTTCAAGTATAGTTGAGAGAAATTATTCATGAGTACCATTTCATCAACTTCGTCCCATAAACTTAATACCATTCTTCTCCGAAATTTAATTTTACCTGGAGGTGACATCTTCTTCGGCCAACGAATGATGGAACATCTTAAGTTTCTTGAGGAAGCCCAATGGTGGAATATTGATCAAATTAATAATTATCAAAACGATATGCTCTCTCACTTAATAAGAATCGCTTATGACGAGGTCCCTTTTTATAGAGAATTACTCTTAAAATCAAAAATCTCTCCAGACGAAATCAGAAATACTAATGACTTACAAAAGCTTCCTATTGTCACAAAAGAAATGTTGCGCAAAGGATATCCAAAATTCGTTACTCGATCGACGGGGCATAAAACTTACGAAGTGAGTACATCTGGCTCGACTGGTAAAAATTTTTTCGTCAAAGAAGATTTTTATACTGCCGGACTATATAGGGCTACATTTCTGCTTGACCTTGAATGGGCTGGATGGTCTATTGGTGATCCTCATTTACAGACAGGTATGACCATTAATCGGAGCCTTGATAAACGATTAAAGGATTGGGCTCTCCGCTGTTACTATCATTCAGCTTATCGGTTAGATGAAAAGAATCTCAATGAAATTTTGACAATAATAGAAAAGCACAAGATAAAATTTGTGTTCGGATATCCCGGAAGTATCTATTATTTAGCAAAATATGCTTCAAAAGTTGGCTGGAATCAACCCCTTAGATCTGTTGTAACTTGGGGGGATATGCTTTATCCAAACGTTAAAAAGAAAATTGAAGACACCTTTCAAACCAGAGTATTTGATACTTATGGTTGTGGAGAAGGAGTACAAATTGCTGCACAGTGTGAGCAAGGAAATTACCATATCCACGCTTTGGATACAATTGTCGAGTTTGTTGATGATAACGGCAAAAACGTTTCAGAAGGAATATCGGGAAACATTTTAATCACTCGTCTTCATCCGGGACCAATGCCATTAATTAGATATTCTGTGGGGGATGTCGGCAAGACATCTTTTGAAATAAATTGCGGTTGTGGAAGACAACTTCCGATGATGGAATCCATCTATGGCAGAAGTGGAGACGTTATCACAACTCCTTCTGGGAATCACCTTATAGTCCATTTTTTCACTGGTATTCTGGAACATTTTCCTGAAATTGACTCATTTCAAGTGGTTCAGAAATCAGATAACACTCTCTTGCTCAAGATACAACCATACAATGAAATTGATGCATTTACGATTAATGAGATTGTTAGAATGCTAATGGAAAAAGGGTGCGACGATATGAACATAGAAACCGAAATTGTACCAAGCATCCCTCTCTCTCCAATGGGAAAGCATCGTTTCATTATCAATGAGACAAATATCAAACATGAAAAACAGCCAAACTGAAATACTGCGCACAAAAACGGGAAAGTTCAAAGCTGTGATTTCCAATTTGCATTAAGTGAAGTAAAAGTTGCCCACCGTCTCCCTCATCCTCCCGATCCGCAACGAAGCCACGCATATCCGCGGCTGCTTGCAAAGTATCGCCCAGCAGGATTTCCCTCACGAGCAGATGGAAATCATCATTGCTGACGGTCTATCCACGGATGACACCAAAGAGGTGGTAGAAG
>DNSH01000137.1:0-1345 GCA_003499715.1 Candidatus Mesolinea sp.
TCAACTCTATTACAACCCAAGTTTAATTTGCAAATGTGGGCCCAGAACCAAGATTCCCACAATAACAGCGATTATTGCCGCAAAGAGGACAGCTGCTGCAGCAACATCTTTACCCACTTGGGCGAGTGGATGGCGCTCTGGGCTAGCCATATTGACGATGCTTTCTAACGAGGTGTTGATAAATTCTGCTGTCCAAACCATTCCGATTACTAAAAGGATCGCCACCCATTCCAAGCGCGCTAATTGGAGCCAAAAACTGAGGATCATGACCACAATCATAACGGCTGAATGGATCCAGGCGTTTTTTTGTGTGCGCATAACATAGCGCAATCCTCGACCGGCATACTTGAAAGAGTTACCGCGAGAATGGATAAACAACTTTAGCGCTGAAGGCTTTTTCCATTGAGGTTGCTGGTCTGGAACGACTGAATCCATGGCTTGCTCTCCTTTTCAAACTGTTATCAGATCTGATCAAACCTTATTATAAGGATAAACGAGCTTTTGGTGTGTCTAATTTGGAAGTTTTGGTTTACGGAAGGAAAAAATGCGGTAAAATATAAGCCCATGCGGGTGTAGCCAAGTGGTAAGGCAGTAGCTTCCCAAGCTACCATTCGTGGGTTCGAATCCCATCACCCGCTCCTAATATTCAGTCAAAGGATGCAGATAGTATAGTTCATGCAAAGATAGGTCCATAACAGTCTATTACCCACAATCTCATCCAATCTCACGAAGCGCATGAACATTAATCCACACCCAATATTAATCAACGGCAAGAGCAGTAAAATGGTGCCGGTTGATTGTGGGAATTTTTAAGTGCCAAAACCAATGTTGAATAAGGTGCACCCCATTTTGGCTATTCCACCGTTTTTATTAACCGACGATATTCACAATATTCGCATTCAGGATTAGCTTCTGGTAGTGTATCGCTTTCCAGAACTGTTTTCATCTCCAATAAGGTGGGGCTAACCCAAGTATCATCGCCATGGTGGGAGAGGATCGAGAGCTCAAATTCGAGTTTGTTTTCAAAAAATGAGCGGTTCTTTACGGCATTGGCGAAAACGAAATAACCAACCGGAGAGACCTTGAAACCCATTTTCCTAAAAATCCACTGATAGATTTCCATTTGACGCTTATAAGCCTGTTTATACTCATCCTCTAACCTGATTTCACTTGCAGTAGAAGTAGCTTTGTAGTCTACGATGTGGAGTTCTCCTTGCGGTGTGACCCAAACGTCATCAATAATCCCCTGAACCTGGAAGCCTGTTTGTTCATCCACAACGGAAGCTCCTACATAGTGGTAAACATCATCCCTCCAAATGGGGAGATCAGGATGAAGAAACGGGAC
>DNSH01000137.1:1532-10419 GCA_003499715.1 Candidatus Mesolinea sp.
AGGTAATCAACCGCAGAATTAAGCGGCCAGCCTGGCATGGAAGGTTGGGCTAAGCCGAGTTTCCGATCGAGATAGAAACAACGCGGGCAGTTGATAAAAAGGTCTATCTTAGATCGAGAAATTGCATAAGTTTCAGAAGCGTTGTTGTAGCGATTGCGTTGCCGCTGTTTGTATGTGGTCATCGCCTTTCCTTCCCAAGTTAGTTCTACATGTTTTTTATAAATTATATCCAAGGTGTTTAGATTAAATAAACAGCAGACACCAAATCAGTCTGCTGTCGAATTAGATATTCTTGGTTATTAGGCTAGGGCTTTTTTGTAAACTCGATGGTTCTTATAAAAAGTACAGCCAAGGTTAAGCAAATCTTTACGCATCTGTTCCGCTGTTTCTGCTACCTGGGTCAGCTCGGCATGCTGGTAACGCGGGTTAGAATTGACGGATTTAATCAAGATTTCATAGATTAGCGCATTACCACCAAAGCCTTGCGCTTCTGGCAAAATCCCTATGCCATTAAAGTCGATCCAATTAGTCTTATTGATTTCCTGCAGAATGCGCAAGATTTCTATTGGTCCTAACTTGCCATTGTTCTTTTTGAATGCTGCGGAGACATCCGGAAAAGGCAGCACAAACCCAACCACTTTATCGCCTTTGAGCACCAATTGCAGCAGTTCAGGGATGACTAAAATAATTGCATTATCGACCACAAAGTTAATTTCCCGCTCTGTAAGAGGATAATATTCCCAATTATTGACGAATGCACCATTATAGGCTTCACGTATCTTCGGAGCCCATTTGCGGACTTCGGCTTTGTTCTTAAAGTTCTTTATAGTCAGTGTGCCGCGTTTTTTAGCTATACTCGCAGCTTTGGCTACTTTTTCGGGCACTTCCAAATTCTGTGGATCAATATAACTGGAAACGAAATCAACTTCCTTGACAAAACCGTAATTTTCAACCAAATCGCGGTAATAAGGATAGTTGTAGTTCATCATGTTCATCATTTGATGGTGCTCAAAGCCCTCGATCTGAATTCCATAGCCATCCAATGGACCAAAACCCTTTGGACCGACAAGTCGATCCATCCCGCGTGCTTTCGCCCATTCCACCACACGGTCAAAGAGCGCATTCGCGACCTCCTGGCTATTGATGCAGTCGAACAAATAAAATTCAGCATCTTTGGTGTGGTGATAGGCATTAAAGGGCTTATTCTGCAAGGCGGCAATGCGACCTACAACCTCGTCCCCATCCATTGCTAAAAAGAAATCCGCATCCGAATGATCATAATAGGGATGCTTCTTAGGGTTCATCATCGCATAGATATCACTTTTAATCGGTGGGGTGAACTGGGGACAATCTTCATAAAGCCGATACTGAAATTCAACAAATTGCTTTTGCAGTTTCTTGCTATTTACAGGAATAATGTTTACCATGAATTCTCTTTCTATTGCATAAATTTGTTAGTGATAGGCGGTACTAATCTGATATTATAAACCCACATAACGAGCTTTCGTTGCAGTTTCATTAGGCTTGCCATCGCTCATTGCCTGATTTATAATCTGCCTGATTTCAAATAAGGAGTGAGAGGTTTTCTTTATGATTGATGTGAATGATTTGCGTAAAGGTGTTACGTTTCAAGTGGATGGAGAGCTATATAAAGTCCTAGACTATACGCACAATAAGCCAGGCCGTGGGACTGCTACTATTCGGGTGAAAACACGTAACTTGCGCAAGGGTAATACGCTTGAAATGACATTCATCTCTGGTGATCGTGTGCAAGATATCCAGCTGGATTACCATAACGTGCAATACCTTTACCGAGATGATAACTTTTTCTATTTCATGGATATGAACACCTTCGAACAGCCAGCTATCCCAGCTGAGTTGGTTGGAGATTATGCCGGCTTCCTCAAAGGAGATATGGAAGTTAAACTGACATTTTTTGGTGACGAACCCTTAGATATTGAATTGCCAACCAGTGTAGATTTAGAGGTCGTTTCAGCAGAACCCGCAGCGCGAGGTAATACCGCCACAGGTGTCACAAAACAAGTCGTCACCGATACGGGGCTGAAAGTTCAGGTTCCCTCCTTCGTTGAAGAAGGTGATGTCATCCGTGTGGATACCCGCACAGGGGAATACATCACCAGGGTTTAGTTTATAAAATGAAAACACCCTATGGCAAGGAGTGCCGTTTCTTTTATGGGGACTATTACCGTGGCAGGAATTTTGAAGAGTGCCGCTTACTCACGGATAATGATAAACACCAATGGGAACCGACCTTCTGTAAGAACTGCCCTGTGCCTGGTATTTTGATCAATAATGGCTGCCAATATATGGTCCTGAGTGGGAAGATTAAAAAATCCCTATTCAGCAAGCGAATTCAGGTGAGTGCTTATTGTACAAAATCCCATAGTGAAGTTAAAGATCCAAATGTAGGTTGTGAGATTTGCCACCGGGGAATTTTTTCCGTGAGTGTTAATTCAAAATAATAGAGAATTCTAAGAAGTTACCCTGAAGATTAGACGTTATTATCGGTATAAAATGGGTGCTGATATAATAAGTATGCTCGTTGATACTTTTTAGTATCAATTATTGGAGGTTTTTTGTGAATTCACGTAACCAAACATTTGTGATTTACCTTTTACTGTTCATGGCAATAATTACCATGCTCTTTTTTAATTTTCAGCAGCAAGCTGCCGAGGTAAGAACAATTCCTATCAATCAATTAGCTGCGGATATTCAAGCAGGGAAGGTTTCTAAGGTCGTTGCCAATGGTGATGATTTGACCATAACCTACAAGACTTTGGAAATTAAAGAAGCCGTCAAAGAGTCTAATTCTGGCTTGATTGACCAATTGGTTCAGCTTGGCGTTACGCCTGAAAAGCTGCAGGATGAAAGCTTGAGCATAGAAATCAAAAAACCGAGTGCTTGGGTTGGAATCCTGAATGTTTTAGGCTATCTATTGCCCCTCGTCTTTATGTTCGGGCTGCTTATCTTCTTCGTTCGGCAAATGCAGGGCTCAAATAACGCCGCCATGTCTTTCAGCAAGTCGCGCGCGCGTATGATGACTGGTGAACACCCTACGGTGACCTTTGAAGATGTGGCAGGTGTGGATGAGGCTAAAGAAGAACTAAAAGAAGTGGTCGAATTTTTGAAAGAGCCGCAAAAATTTATTGCCTTAGGTGCCCGTATCCCTAAAGGGGTTTTACTGGTGGGTTCTCCAGGTACAGGTAAAACTTTGATGGCTAAGGCTGTCTCCGGTGAGGCAGGCGTTCCCTTCTTTTCTATTTCTGGCTCAGAGTTTGTGGAAATGTTCGTGGGTGTGGGTGCCAGCCGGGTGCGTGACCTTTTCGACCAAGCGAAGAAACACTCCCCTTGCATCGTATTTGTGGATGAAATCGATGCCGTTGGGCGCCATCGTGGCGCTGGCTTGGGCGGGAGCCACGATGAACGTGAGCAAACCTTAAACCAGTTGCTTGTCGAAATGGACGGCTTTGAGACTGATACGAATGTCATCGTGATGGCAGCCACCAACCGCCCAGACATTCTGGACCCTGCCCTACTACGGCCGGGACGCTTCGACCGGCGCGTGATTTTAGATAGACCCGATATGCGCGGCAGATATGAGATTCTCAAAGTGCATGTGCGCGGTAAACCGTTGGCTCCGTCTGTGGATTTGGAAGTCATTGCGCGGGCAACGCCGGGTTTCGTCGGCGCTGATTTGGAAAACTTAGTCAATGAAGCCGCAATTTTAGCCGCACGTCGCAATAAGAAAATAATCGAGCAAGCCGAATTTGAAGAAGCGATTGAGCGTGTGATTGCCGGCCCGGAACGCAAGAGCCGCCTGATTCACCCCGATGAACGCCGGATCATTGCCTACCACGAAGCTGGGCATGCAATTGTAACTAATGCCCTTCCGGAAGGTGACCCTGTTCAAAAAGTCTCGATTATTTCTCGCGGTATGGCAGGTGGCTACACCTTATCACTACCGACCGAAGATCATGTCTTAGATTCGCGAAGGAAGATCTTCGCTAACATGGTAACACTATTGGGTGGACGTGCTGCTGAAGAAATAATGTTCAATGACATTACTTCTGGCGCTTCGAATGATATTGAAAACGTGACTAAGCTTGCTCGCCGTATGGTTACCCGCTTAGGCATGAGCGAAAAATTGGGACCACTTGTATTCGGTGAGAAGGAAGAGTTGGTTTTCTTAGGGAAAGAAATTTCCGAGCAAAGGGATTACTCTGAAGCAGTTGCTGAGCAAATTGATCAGGAAGTCAAAGAGCTGGTCAATAAAGCTTACCAACAGGCAAAAGAAATCCTTACCCAATATAAGAATAAGCTGATCGAAGTAGCCGAAAAGCTCTTAGAAGTGGAACAACTCAGCCGCGAAGAGTTCGAAGCAATCTTCCCGCCTCCAGTTCCAAAGAATGCGGGTATTCCCAAGCCTGTTATCGATCTCGCCCCAGGCGAAGCAGCAGCTTAATCGTTTTAGAACGTCGCTTTGATCAGATCCAGCATGTGCGCGAGCACAGCTGGATCTGTTGCATTAAACCAATGTATCTTAGGATCGTTAGGTTTAAACCAATTGGCTTGGCGGCGAACGAAAACGCGGGTATTGTGCCGCATCTGTTGTTTGGCTTCCTCTAATGAAGACTGTCCCTCCAAATATTGGAGCACTTCAGAATACCCAATGATACCCATTCGCTTGAGCGCCTCTGCGTATCCTCGATCAACCAATTCTTGCACTTCCTCAACCAAACCAGCAGCAAACATCGCTTCAATACGCGCGTCAATGCGCTCATAGAGCAGCTCACGCGGCCAGGCGATACCGATGATAAGCTGCTGATAGGAGGATATAGATTTCTTGCGCAGGTCTGAAAAGCGCTGCCCTGTGGCAAAAATGACCTCTAATGCACGAATGGTGCGCCTCTTATTGCGGTAGTCAATTAACTGGGCAGCTTCAGGATCCAATCGGGCTAAACGTTGATGCAGTGCATCAAAACCAATCCTTTGCCCCCACAATTCGATGGCATCGCGCAATTGATGCTCTGGAGCTTGAGCTGGGATTTCCCATTGCTCGGTAATAGCACGAATATATTGACCGGTTCCACCAGCTAAAATCGGCAGATGACCGCGTAAGTTAATTTGCTGAATGAGCTGATGGGTAGCTTTTTGATAAACGCCTAAACTCCAGGGGTTATCCAGTGTGGTGACGTTAATCAGGTGATGCGGGACACGGGTAAGTTCATCTGGGCTTGGTTTAGCAGTACCGATGTTAAGTTCTCGATACAAATATCGCGAATCAGCAGAAATAATTTCACCACTCAACGCTTGGGCTAATTGGATAGCTATCTCAGTTTTACCGGAACCTGTTGGCCCTACTAAAACCAACAATTTCGGCTTTGGTGATCCATTCATAAGGTCTCTTCACCAATGTTTTCGTAATGTAGGATCGTTGGAGCTGGATCACCTTTACGACCTTCCACGATGATGATATCTATCTGCCATTCCGTCGGGGCTTCGCTGCCTAAGCTTTCTAAGTAACTCTCAATGCTGGCGAACATTGCCTGAAGTTTTTTGGCGTTAATTGCTTCTTCTCCAAAACCATAAGCATGATTAGAACGGGTTTTTACCTCGATGAAGCACAGACTCTTATTCTTCGTGGCAATCAGGTCCAATTCACCATGGTGGGTATGAAAATTTCGGGCGAGAATCTCATAACCCTGCGTTTCCAGATAATTACTGGCGATTTGTTCACCCCAATCACCTAATTTTTTTCGATATCCGCCTGCCATTTAATTCCTCGGGTTTAGTATACTCGAGCTTCTTAATCGCGACCGCCTCAGATAATCTTTGAAAAAGCTATTTTCGATATGCCCTACACCCACGTGCATCTTCCAAAATCTCCTATAATTAATACAGATCTTCAACACTTTGGGTTAAAATTGTAAAAATTTCGTGAAGAAACGAGTAAAATAGATTATGGCTGTTGCAGAAATTGTTACTATCGGTACAGAACTGCTTTTAGGCGAAATCCAAGATACTAACTCAAGATACATTGCTCGATTTTTACGCGATATTGGTGTGGACCTTTACCGTTTGAGTACTGTCGGAGATAATGTTCAGCGTATTACTGCTACGCTGCAAGAAGCTTTAATGCGCGCCGATATTGTCATCACGACTGGCGGCTTAGGACCGACCGTCGACGACCCAACTCGCCAAGCGGTGGCAAAGACCTTCAATGTGCCGCTAGAATTCCATGAAGAGCTTTGGGAGCAGATCTTGGAGCGCTATAAACAATATGGCCAAAAGCCGACGGAAAATAACAAACGTCAAGCATACATCCCTGCCAATAGCATTCCGATACCCAATCCAGTGGGCACAGCACCTGCTTTTGCGTTTGAACTCGGTCCAAAAGTGGTAATTTCTTTGCCAGGTGTCCCCCGCGAAATGGAATACCTCATTGAACATTTTGTGCGTGATTACCTCAAACGGCGCTATGGCTTACAAGAAACTGTAATTAAACCCTGGGTTATCCACACAATCTCAAAGGGTGAATCGAATATCGACGAGATAATCGGAGATTTGGAAGAACTGAGCAATCCCACAGTAGGGCTTTTAGCCCATCCCGGACAAACCGATATCCGAGTCACCGCAAAAGCGAGTTCGTTAGCAGAAGCCGAGCAAATGATGGCTCCCGTCCTTCAGCGGATCCGTGAACAATTAGGCAAGTATATCTACGGCGAAAACGATACAACCTTAGAAGAAGCCGTAGGCAGACTCATCGCAGATCGTCACGTCAGTGTCGAGATTATTGAAGTTGGAACGAAGGGGGAGATACTTTCTAAACTTAAATCACAGGTGTCTGACCTGGCAAACGGAGAGTTTATTGACTCTTTTGTTTCCAATGAAACTCTGAAAACTCTTCTCAAAGAGTCCCAAGTGCAGCAAAACGCTGACTTAGCGCTCGGCGTTCGCTTGGTTTCAAATGGGGATAAGCAAGATCTTCTGCTGGTATTGCGTGGTGAAGAAATTATCAAAGAGGGCGAGCGCTCTTACGGAGGTCCCCCCGGTGACGGGCAAATCTGGGCAGTTAACTCTGCCTTGGATTATATCCGCCGCTATTTAATTGAGAATTAGATGACGCAGAATGAAGAAAGGAGCTTATGAAAAAACACGCTGATCAAATCCTTTATAACGCCATTCTCCTCACGATGGATGATGCCTATAATATCTATGAGCCAGGAGCACTCGCTATTTCTGGTCAAAACATTATCGCAGTCGGCAACCAAGAGGAGGTTTTAGAGGCATATCAAAGCGAGTCATTAATCGATTGCCAAGGTAAAGTGCTTATGCCTGGCTTGGTCAATGCGCACACGCATGTCCCTATGACCCTTTTTCGAGGTTTAGCAGACGATTTGCGCTTAGATGTGTGGCTGATGGGTTATATCATGCCGGTTGAACGCGAGTTCGTATCACCGGATTTCGTCCAATTAGGTACAAAACTTGCCTGTGCAGAATTTATCCGCTCTGGGGTAACATGCTTCAATGATATGTATTATTTCGAAGATGCGATCGCCGAAACGACTGCAGAAGTTGGCTTGCGTGCCGTCGTCGGTCAGACTGTAATGAAATATCCCGCTCCAGATTCGAGCTCTTATGAGGTAGCTTTAGAGTTAGCTGAAGCTCTCATCCAAAAATGGAAAGGTCATCCACTGATTGTCCCAGCTATTGCACCCCATTCCGTTTATACGACAACACCCGAAATCCTTACAGCGGTAAGTGAAATGGCTAAAAAGTATGATGTTCCGGTTCACTTTCATGTGGCTGAGGTGTCTTCTGAGGTGGAAGCTCTGCGCGCAGAAGAAGGTATGCCGGAAGTGCCTTATATTCGTAAATTTGGGATGCTCGAAACCAAGCTGATCGCAGCCCATTGTGTGCACTTGGATGAAGGGGAAATCCGCTCTCTGCAACATGCTGGCGCTGGGATTGCACACAACCCTTCCTCTAATCTCAAGCTCGCCTCTGGTTTTGCGCCTGTCCAACGCATGATCGAGCTGGGCGTCAATGTCGGCATTGGCACCGATGGTCCAGCCTCTAATAACGACCTGGATATGATCGATGAAATTCGGTTGGCGAGCTTGGTTTCTAAAGCAGTGAGTGAGGATCCTACAGCTCTGCCGGCTAAAATTTCGCTGGCGATGGCTACCAGCATGGGTGCCAAAGCGCTGCATATCGGAGATATTACAGGCAGTTTGGAGCCAGGAAAGCGTGCAGACTTGATCTTGATGGACATTTCACCGCTGCATAATCAACCTCGCTTCCGAGGTAATGGCGATAACATCTATGCTCAGATTATTTACGCGAGCAAATCAACAGATATCACCGATGTGATGGTCAACGGTGCATGGCTGATGCGCGATCAAACGCTGCTTACGCTCGATGAACAAGCCTTGATTGCAGAAGCTCAAGGTATTGCAACGGAAATCGACCTATTCCTGAAAGATCGAGAGGAATCTGTGCTCTCCAAGCTGGTTGCTATTGGGGGTACGATGCAAGAAGAGAGCTTTGAAGTACAAGTTAAGGTGCGTGTGGATGATTTAGAGCCAGTGCTAAAAGCCCTCAATCAGCCTGGCATTGAGATTATGCGTAAGCGCCATTATCACGAATACGATACATACTTCCGGCAGGCAGACCCAAGCCAAGGCCGCTTGCGCTACCGTGAGGATGAGTTTATCGGCGAAAATGGTGAGATTACCAATGTACGTTCCCGCCTGACGCTGATAGGGGAAACGAGAGAGAAATCCCACTTAAATGGCGAGGAGATTATGCTTTCTCGCAGCCGTTATTTGGCTCCGGCAACACAAAGCTTACGATTTTATCGAGA
>DNSH01000004.1 GCA_003499715.1 Candidatus Mesolinea sp.
CAATCTGCGAAGCGATCCGTGCTGGTGGCAACGAAGCTGATTTTCTTGAAGCTGACGAAACAATCATGGACACCGTTCGCGCCTACAAACCGGATATTTGCTTCAACATTAGTGAGGGGCACTATGGAGATGCCCGCGAGGCGCAAATTCCCGCCATCTTAGAAAAATTGCAAATCCCTTATACCGGCTCTAAGGTACTTTGCTTAGCGCTCACCTTGGATAAACCCATGACCAAACGCATTCTCGCCTGGCATGGTTTGCCTACCCCAGACTTTCAATCCTTTGAACGTGTGGATGAGCCTCTGGATGAGAGCATGACTTTTCCGCTGTTTGTTAAACCAAGCCGTGAAGGCACAGGTATGGGCATCACTTATGATTCAATCGTGCATGATGAAAGCGAATTGCGCCGGCAGCTAGAATTCATCTTGCGCACTTATCATCAATCTGCTCTGGTCGAAAAATTTATCGAAGGCCGGGAGGTTACTGTTGGCTTGGTCGGCAATCTCGTCGGACCCGTAGCACACCGTATCCCCGTCAATGAAAATGCCCCGCGCATTCAAGCTGGCTTACACTTTATGCCCCCTATGGAAGTGGACCTGAAGCCTTATTTGCTCACCGATGGCGTCTACGGTAACCGCCTGAAGACCGCTTTAGCTGACCAGTTAGATTACCTGTGCCCTGCGCCGATACCAGAGGACCTTGTAGACGAGCTCAATTGGTTAGCTGCGGCAGTTTTCCGCGTCACAGGTGCATTGGATGTGGCACGCGTCGATTTCCGCCTGGATATCAATGACAATCTCAAACCATATATTCTAGAAATAAACCCTCTGCCTGGGCTTTCTCCAGGCATCTCTGACTTAGTTATTGAAGCCGCTGCAGCCGGCATCAATCATACCGAATTGGTCAACATGATCTTGTTCACTGCACTAAAACGCTACAAGATGGTTTAAATCACAAAAACCCAGCCTAAATTGGCTGGGTTATTTGTATCTAAAGTAAGCCTATTAGCGTCTGTCGCGTTGATCGCCGCGGTTGCTGCTTCTCCCGCCGCCTCGGCTGCCGCTGTGGCTAGATCCGCCGCCGCTACTCTTCTTACGATTGGGGTTATCATGTTCACGGGCTTCTTCTGGCGTCCAGCCTTCTAATAAAGCCACACGGGAGAGGCGCACTTTGCCATCTGGGCTGATGTCGGTGACCATCACGGTGAGCTCATCGCCCACTTTGACCACGTCTTCGACCTTGTTCACACGGCTGCTGGCAAGTTGGGAAATATGCACCATACCGTCTATGCCGGGCAAGATCTCAATGAAGGCACCAAAATCGGTTACACGCACGCACTTGCCTGTGTAAATATGCCCAATTACCGGCACTTCCACCATTCCTAAAATCCGTTCTTTGGCTTCATCAAAGCCAACCCCATCAGTTGAGGAAATGTAGACAGTTCCATCCTCATCGATATCGATTCGGGTGTTGGTCTCATCTTGCAAGCTGCGGATGTTTTTCCCGCCTGGGCCGATAATTGCTCCAATTTTTTCTACTGGGACTAGTACGGTTTCGATGCGAGGGGCATGCGGCTTAAGTGTGGGGTTGGGTTCAGCAATGGTCTGCAGCATGATGTCCAAAATTGCCAAACGTGCAGTTTTAGCCCGCTCTAATGCTTCTGCCATGATTGCCGGGGTAATTCCGCTGATCTTGATATCCATCTGCAAAGCAGTAATGCCATTGCGCGTGCCAGCGACTTTAAAGTCCATATCGCCCAAGTGATCCTCTGCGCCTAAAATATCGGTCAGGATAACATAGCGCTCACCTTCTTTGATCAAGCCCATTGCGACGCCCGAAACAGGCGCGCTAATCGGTACGCCAGTGTCCATTAAGGCTAATGTCGAACCGCACACCGATGCCATCGAAGAAGAGCCATTAGAAGAAAGCACCTCGGAGACTAAGCGCATAGTGTAGGGGAAGACCTTTTCATCCGGCAGCACCGGCACAAGCGCCCGCTCAGCCAGCGCGCCATGACCAATTTCGCGGCGGGATTGCCTGCCAAGACGCCCAACTTCGCCCGTGCAATAAGGCGGGAAGTTATAGTGGTGAATGTAACGTTTGGCTTCGGTTTCAATCAGATTATCTAACTCTTGGGCTTCCTTAGGCGTACCCAAAGTTGCCAAAGTGAGCACCTGGGTTTCTCCGCGCGTGAACAAGCCAGAGCCATGGGCACGCGGGCTGATATTCACATCGCAGGAAATCTCACGAATTTCATCAAACGTGCGGTTATCAGGGCGCTTGCCCTCGTTGAGGATGCGGTCACGTACGATCAGGCGTTCTGCCTCATCAAACGCTTTACCGTAATCCAGTTTTTGCTCATCAGTCAATTCTGTTGATGCGGCGACTTCTTCTAAATAAGTTTCCTTCAGCGCATCGATGCCGCCATACAAATTTTCCTTGCTGTAAGGCTGGTCTAGGATCGCGGTCAAGCGATCACGAATGCTATCGCGTGCCTGCGCGATTAAGGCTGAATCAAGGATTTTCACCTCGACGATTTGCTTGGGTTTACCCACTTCCCTCTGCATCTGTTCTTGCAGAGCAATGATAGGTTGGATCTCACGATGCGCGAGCTCTAACGCTTCCACAATTAGGTTTTCACTAACCTCGTTGGCGCCGCATTCCACCATCAATATCGCTTCTTTGGTACCTGCTACGCGCAAGTCGAGCTTCGAGACCTCTATCTCTGGCAAAGTGGGGTTGACCACAAGTTGATCGTTAATATAGCCAATGCGCACAGCTCCGACCGGTCCTCCAAAGGGAATGTCGGAGATCATCAGGGCAGCGGAAGCTGCATTGATCGCCAGAATATCCAGTGGATTTGTGGAGTCAGCAGATAGCGACATCAAAACCACCTGCACTTCATTGCGCATCCCTTCTGGGAAAAGTGGTCTCAGCGGTCGGTCAGCGAGCCGAGCCACAAGTGTGGCTTCCGTGCTCGGTCTGCCTTCTCGGCGGAAGAACGAGCCAGGAATCTTTCCTCCGGCATACATACGTTCTTCGTATTCGACAGTCAGAGGGAAAAAGTCCGTACCTTCACGAACTGCGCCCATAGTCGCAGCAGCGAAGATTACAGAATCCCCTTGGCGCAAAGTGAGCGCACCTCCGGCTTGGCGGGCAAGCCGCCCCGTCTCGAAGGTGACTTCTTTATCACCTAAGTGAGTTGAAAAATATTTTGGTTCAGGTTTCATTTTGTCCTTTCGTCTGGTTGCGCCAGTTCAGGGACTGAAAGCCAGTGGTCAGCACTTGGCCACCGCCTTTCAATACCCGACTGGCTGCAAATTATTAATAATTTTTAATCATAATATCCGCAAATAGATAGCAACGCAAGCCGCCTGTACTGCCTGCGTGCTATCTCTTGCGGTTTGATTACACATTCCGAAATTTCGATTTATCGCTTACGGATATTGAGGGATTCAGTAATTGCAAGGAATCGATCGTAATCTTTTTGGCGTAAATATGCTAACAGCCGGCGGCGTTGACCGACGAGCTTGAGCAAGCCGCGGCGTGAACTCTCATCGTGTTTGTTGGCACGCAGGTGCTCAGTCAGTTGGTTGATCCGTGCCGTCAGCAGGGCAATCTGCACTTCTGGCGAACCCGTATCTCCTGGCTGGCGGGCAAATTTATTGATAATTTCGGTTTTTTCAGCTTGTTTTAATGCCATGACATCTGCTCCTAATATATTTTTGCAAGTCTCCTGCTGCGCAGCACAATTTACCGCACAACGGACTAGTCATTGGTCTTTATTATATCAGAACTTTAGATTCCGCAAGCCAAAGCTTCACCAATGTAAGAGTAAAGTGATAATGTCCTAAATACATAAAATAGAAATATCCTAATTAGAATTACGAAGCCGTGTTCTCGTTTAGTGCCCTACGGGTAGGCTACGCACTATCTTGACCATACCAAATGGCTGTGGAGACCTGAGGTCAAACCCGCTCGCACGGTCTGAAGACCGGCGAGAACAACATCATGTTCTTGCATGGTCTCCTGACCATGCAAGGCTTGTGACCTTTAGGTCTCAAAGAAGCTGTTTTAATATGCTAATTGTTTATCATAAACACCTAAAATGCGGAGACCTGCGGTCAAACCCGCTCGCACGGTCTGGAGACCGGCGAGAACAAAAAAACCGTTCTTTCATGGTACCCTACGGGCAGGCTACGCACTCAGAGATCGACGAGAACAAGGATTGCCCTTCAACGAATTCCCACTATCAAAAGAATGCGTAAATGTAGGTATAATGTGCGCAT
>DNSH01000116.1 GCA_003499715.1 Candidatus Mesolinea sp.
ATGTGGAGAACGCCTTGATTATCGGTGACCTGAACTCTTATGATCACGAAGACCCGATTGATATGATCAAGCTGGGCGCGGATGACATGGAGGATACGGATGACGACTATCTCGACATGATTGCAGAAATCCATGGCGAGAACGCCTATGGCTACGTGTACGATGCCCAAATCGGCTATCTCGATTATGCATTAGCCAACACCTCGCTGGCTGAGCGCATTGTGGACGTGAACTTCTGGCATATCAATGCCGATGAGCCGGATATTTTGGATTATGATATGACCTTCAAGCAGGATGCACAGGACGCGCTTTACGCTCCGGATGCCTACCGCTCTTCGGATCATGACCCCGTGATCGTCACCATCAGCTTCAATGCTGCGCCGGTGGCAGAAGACATGGAAGTGAGCACGGATGAGGATACTGCGGTTGATATTACGCTGGATGTATCCGATGCCAATGACGATCCCCTAACAGCAGAGATTGTAACGGGCCCAGAGCATGGCGAGCTCACGTTGAATGACTTAGTGGCCACTTATACGCCAGATATTAATTACAACGGCCCGGATAGCTTTACCTACAAGGTCAGCGATGGCGAATTGGATTCCAACACAGCCACAGTCAGCATCACGGTTACCCCGGTCAATGATGCTCCGGTGGCAAACGATATGACCGAAACCACTGCCGAGGACACACCCAAAGTGATCACTGTAAACGCCTCTGATATCGATGGTGATACGCTGACCGCTGAGATCATGACGGGCCCAGCTAATGGGAGTGTAAGTGTGAATGGTTTGGAAGTGACCTACACGCCAAGTGAAAATTGGTATGGAGAAGATATCTTCACCTATCGCGTAAGTGATGGCGAAGCGAACTCGAACATTGCGACCGTAACCATCACCGTAACCCCCGTGAATGACGCACCGGTGGCAGAATCCTTTGAGGTGGACTTGCAGGAGAATGGCTCTATGATGTTTACCTTGCTTGCTAGCGACGTGGATGGGGATACGCTGACCTTTAGCATAATCAGTGAGCCAGCCCACGGCATATTGGAATGCACGGGCGTCAATTGTACATACACACCTAATCTTCACTGGTTTGGCACCGACAGCTTCATCTTTAAGGCTAACGATGGGCTGCTGGACTCCAACGAAGCGACGGTCACGCTCATTGTGATCCCACTGCCGCGGATCTACCTGCCCATTATCTTTAGATAAGAGCAGCTAAACCTGAGGCGCAAACGAGGCTGACCGAGCGGTCAGCCTCGACCTTTTAATCCATGTGGAAAATTAATCGTCAAATTGGTAAACTCAATATATACACAAAAAAGGAGTTTTAAGATGAAACTGTCTGGAAAGAAAATCGCATTTTTAGTAGCTGAAGGCGTTGAAGATTTGGAATATCACGTGGTAGCCATGCGACTGCAAGAAGAGGGCGCCGAAGTGCTAACCGCCGGCTTGGATTTGAAACCCTTGCACGGCAAAAACGGCTTGGTGATTACCCCGGATACCTTGATCAAAGACCTGAAAGCTGACGAGCTCTTTGCATTGGTGCTGCCAGGCGGCTGGGCTCCGGATAAACTGCGCCGTTATGCTGAGGTCAAGGACGTGGTAGCCAAGGTAAATGCGCAAGATAAGATTATTGGCATTATTTGCCATGGCGGGTTAATCGCCATTTCGGCTGGCATTGTGCGCGGAAAGCACGCCATCGGTTCCCTCGGAATTAAGGACGACTTGGAAAACGCTGGCGCCATTTGGGATGACCGCCCTGCTTTCCGTGAGGGTAATTTGGTGTGGGGGCGGGTGGTTGCGGATATTCCTGATTTCAACCGTGAGCTTGTGGCTGCCTTGGAGGAGCGTGCATAAAGCTTCTTTACATTAATGCAGTGGTACAATGCAAGTGAGAATATTTAAGTTTTTGGAGGTTGCATGGAGCAGCAAGTTTCAAGTTTTGCTGTGAAAAAGGGGTTAGCACAAATGTTAAAAGGCGGTGTCATTATGGATGTGGTGACGCCTGAGCATGCCCGCATTGCGGAGGATGCTGGTGCAGTGGCGGTGATGGCGCTCGAACGCGTCCCAGCGGATATCCGTGCCAGCGGCGGCGTAGCCCGCATGAGTGACCCTGAACTGATCCTTAAAATTATGGAGACAGTCAGCATTCCGGTGATGGCTAAGTGCCGCATTGGGCATTTTGTTGAAGCACAAATACTAGAAGCTTTAGGCGTGGATTACATCGACGAATCCGAGGTCCTGACCCCAGCAGATGAAGCTAATCATATCTACAAACATGCTTTCAAGGTGCCGTTTGTGTGTGGCTGCCGCAACTTAGGCGAAGCTTTGCGCCGCATTGGCGAAGGCGCGGCTATGATCCGCACCAAGGGCGAAGCCGGCACGGGGGATGTGGTCGAAGCCGTACGGCATGCCCGCCAGGTCTTCAGCGAGATTCGCATCCTGCAGGCTATGCCCGAAGAAGAAGTGATGGCATTTGCTAAAAACATTGGTGCTCCTTACGAGCTGTGTTTGGAAGTACGCGAGCTTGGCAGGCTGCCTGTGGTTAACTTTGCTGCGGGCGGCATTGCGACTCCAGCCGATGCAGCTTTGATGATGCAAATCGGTGTTGATGGCGTTTTTGTCGGATCGGGCATCTTTAAATCTGGCGATCCAGCTAAACGTGCCGCAGCCATCGTCAAGGCGACCACGCATTATAACGAACCCAAGTTACTCGCTGAAATCAGCCGCAACTTAGGTGAACCCATGGTAGGGCGCCAAGTTTCCAATATTCCTGAGCAGGATTTATTGGCTGGACGCGGCTGGTAATCTTTAGTAGAGTCTATGAAAGTTGGCGTACTTGCCCTGCAGGGCGACTTTGCGGAGCATTGCCATAGCCTCACTCAGCTTGGTGTAGAGGCTATTGAAGTACGCTTGCCGGAGCAGCTAGAAGACCTGGATGGGATCATCATCCCGGGCGGGGAGTCTACCACCATCGGTAAGCTAATGGATGCTTATGGTTTTATCGGTCCGTTACGCATCTTTGCGCAAATGCGAGGGATCTGGGGTACCTGTGCCGGCGCAATCCTGATGGCGCAAGACGTAGGGCGCGAGCAAGTGCTGCTCAAGGTTATGGACATTCGCATCGCGCGCAACGCCTTTGGCAGGCAAATCGATTCCTTTGAGACAGACTTAGCGGCACCCTTTCTCCAGCCGCCTGAGCCGCTATATCATGCGGTGTTTATCCGTGCGCCGATCATCCAGACCGTTGATGGGCAAGCCGAAGTGCTGCTCACTCTGCCAGACGGGCGGATTGTGGCGGCTCGTCAAGGAAAACTACTGGCAACCTCTTTTCACCCGGAGTTGACGCCGGATTTACGCTTTCACCGCTATTTTTTGGAGTTACTAAAATCACAGCCCGCAATATAAGTTTTCCTGATTATCCAGCTCTCTTCCAAGCTGCCCCGCGAGCCATAAGCTTGGACAGCCTGAGGCTGGCTACTTATGGGAAGCCGCTTTCCCTCACCAACCTGGTGAGTACAATTGGGCCAGCGCTCAACAGCTACACGGGCGTATCGATCGAGGATAACTCCCCCCGCTGCTATGGGCAGGTTTTGCATCAGGCGGGTAAAGCACATGGCCAATTAGGTTACATCGCTCCTACGCCTCACTGCGCGGATGCCCATATAACCGCACTTTTAGAGCATCTCATTCAAGTAAGTGGTAGATGGGGTGTGCGTTATTTGCTTGCAGACTTAGCCCAAGAGACGGAGTTATTACCGGCTTTCCGCCGAGCTGATTTCACTGTTTGGTCCCGCCAAAAGCTTTTACGTTTTAATAAGCTTCCTGAAAACAATGTTGATATGACTTTCAAGTGGCGCCCATGGACGAAAAACGACATAAAAGCTATGGGAACTTTGCATCGCTTGGTAGTGCCTAAGCTCTTTCAGAACATCGAAGCGCCAACTCGACAAACAGCAATCGGGAGGGTGCTCTATGATGAAGGCGGAGGACTGTTAGGGTATGCTGACGTCGCCTACGGTCCGCATGGCATTTGGGTGCAACCTATGCTGGCACCCCAAGTGCATGACCCCCTAATTTTATTGGATTTATTGTTGGGATTAGGAGACGCGCTGCACCGTCCAATTTACCTGAGCCTACGCGCTTATCAGCCTTGGCTGGAAGGGATGGCTGCAGAACTTCCAGCTGTGGATATTAAGGAGATGGAGCTGCTTGTTCGCTATTTAGTTTTACAGGAGGAAGTGCCTCAAGGGGCAGCCCAGCCTGCTTTCAATGGCAATCAGTCTGAGTCCAGCGTGCCTGTGATTCAAGCTAGCAGCAAAGAACATTAATCTATTTACATTGATTAATATACGCGTCTTGTGATAACAATATGTTTTGCAGAACTTATACAAAGGTGTATGCTTAAGATATGAAGTTGATATACAATCAGCGTCCTTCGTCGAATGGATTGAGGAAATAAGATAGAATTTAATTAGACTCATGGTTGGGTTGCTTAGCCTTCCATGAGGGGAGAAGTAATAAGCAAGAAGATGACAAGCAAACAACAAAAAATTACCGATGATCTGGACGCAATGCTCTCAATCTTGCCGCCAGATATTGCCCAATCCGTACAAGCTGAGGATAATTTCGACAATCTGCTCGAGATAATCTTAGACTTGGGCAGGAAGCCGGCAGCGCGCTTTATCGATAGCGAAGTGGTTTTACTTCCTCGGGATGTGACCCAATACGATTTGGATTACGTCACCGAGCGCATCGGCAGCTTTGATGCAGATAACCGTGCAGGTCTGGAGCGCACGCTGCATCGTATTTCTGCTATCCGTAATAGGCGCGGTGAAATTGTCGGCCTCACCTGCCGGGTAGGCAGGGCCGTGTATGGCACTATTGAAATTATTGCGGACTTGATCAACTCGGGTGAGAGCATCTTGCTCCTTGGGAAGCCTGGCGTAGGTAAAA
>DNSH01000136.1 GCA_003499715.1 Candidatus Mesolinea sp.
GCCGTTTTAATATTCGCAGCGTTGACGGTCCGGATGATTTTGCTTCGATGGAAGAAGTATTACAACGGCGTTTTGCCCGTTATCATAGCGCGCAAGAAGAAAAAGATCAGCCTGGGTATAAGCCTGATTTAGCTTTCAGCATCCTGCCGGATTTACTGATCGTAGATGGCGGTAAAGGTCAACTCAGCCGAGCCGTTAAGGTTATTGAAGAACAAGGCTTGCAAGGACAATTTGCAATTGTCGGCTTGGCTAAGCAAGAGGAAGAACTCTTCCTGCCCGGGAAGAGCGATTCCATACGCTTAGATGAACATTCGCAAGGGTTCTACCTAATCCAACGCATCCGTGATGAAGCACATCGCTTCGCCATCACCGCACACCGTCAACGGCGTGGTAAAATCGGGTTAGCTTCAAGGTTAGATGCAATCCCTGGGGTCGGCCCAGAGCGTCGAAAGGCTTTATTACAGCATTTTGGTTCCATCGAAAACATCCTCGCTGCGAATGTCGAAGAAATAGCGCAAATCAAAGGCATCGGGGCAGACTTGGCACAAGCAATTAAAACACAACTGGAGTGATATGGCAGGTAAAAAATCATCGAAAAAACGGACATCCGAAATCATTATGGCAATTTTAGCCATCACGATTGTTTTAGCTATGGTTCTCTCCATGATACGGTTCTGATGACCCAGAAAATGCCTAAGTTCGACCCTATCGGCGCAGAATTTATTCAAAATTCCAGCTATACGCACATGGCGCCTACGCCAGAATCGTTAGGCGCGGAACCGCCATACTATCTGCCTTCTAAAGCCGATGAATCTCAGCTCATCCCTTTACCAGAACCGCAAAGCGTCCCTTTAGGGCATACGGATTTACGGAATGTAATCGAGCAACGCCGTTCTGTGCGCCGATATGATCAGAATGCTCAACTTACGCTTGAGGAACTTTCTTACCTGCTTTGGATGACTCAAGGAATTGTGCACCTTTCCGAGAAGACCGGGCGCACATTGCGTACTGTGCCTTCAGCGGGCGCCCGCCACCCCTTTGAAACTTATTTAGCTTTGCGCCGGGTTGAAAACTTGGAACCTGGAATATATCACTTCATTCCTCAACGCCATAGCCTGGAGCACGTCATCCAAGGTGAGCAGATTTTAAACGCGTTAGGCGAAGCCTCTGGCAGGCAAAACCATGTTTTTACTTGCGCCGCAACCTTTATTTGGGTTGCCATACCTTACCGCACGAGTTACCGTTATGGCACACGCGCCTACCGCTATATCTTCTTAGATGCTGGTCATATTTGCCAGAATCTTCACTTAGCCGCGGAAGCTATCGACTATGGCGTCTGCGCGATTGGTGCCTTTAACGACGAACAGGTCAACGCCCTCCTTAAGTTGGATGGTAAAGAGCAATTTGTGGCGTATATGGCTACGTTAGGTAAAAAGCTTTAAAATCCCGCATGTTACCTAGAGCTCGCTTTGTTGTTCTCATCAGCGCAGATGGTGAGTGGCAAGCTCTTCTCCACTACACCTCACCATTAATACAGCACCCAACCCCCTACGGCAATTGGTTTTCTCAGCCTATCGCTAATTTTCCCGTCGTTTTTTATGCATGCCGGCTGGGGGAAAGTTGCCACAGCAGGAGCTTACCAATTTGCGATCGACACCTTTCACCCCCAGCTACTGATCAATTTAGGCACTTGCGGTGGCTTGGAAGGTTTCGCCGAGCTAGGGGAAATCTTGTGTGTTAGCCAGACAGCCTTCTATGATATCTTTGAAGGCATGGCAGACTATGCGCAAGCCATAGAATTTTACAGCTCCAAAGCTGATCTCGGCTGGCTACCGGAGGAATTACCCAAGCATACTCGTCGGGCTCGATTAGTCTCGGCAGATCAGGATATCCAGCCCCAAGCTTATAAGCGCCTTACCCAAGAATTTGGAGCTGTGGCTGCCGACTGGGAATCCGCAGCTTTTGCCTGGGTAGCCAATCGGAATGGAATCCCGTGGTTGATCCTCCGTGGCGTAAGTGATTTAGTCAGCCCGACCATAGCAGAAACTGCAGGGAATTTATCCCTCTGGCAGGCTCGTACAGCGAAAATTATGCAGGATCTGCTCACTCAGCTGCCTTGGTATCTTGTTCGCTTCGCGGAACAGCACCCAAACTAAAAAATGCGCCTACTTACCTAAACGCGCGCGCTCTTCCTCGACGATGCTGTGATCCAGCTTCTTCACCAAGGGGTAAGGCTGATTAAAGGGTTTGCCAGCTTCAAGGCTCAGCGGTTGCCATAAGTTCACGCCTTCCCGAGCCATACAGCTTTCGGGCTCATAGCTTAAAGCTACATGTGTCCCAAGCTCATCAGAAACCGTTTCAGTCTTAAAACCACCAAATATTGGGGCATCGTAGCCTAATATGGTATGAATGCCTTCGCTGATATGTGGAATGAAAGGCGAAAACATGATCTTCAACCAATCGATTGCTTGGATTGCTGTATAAATCGACTTCGCTGCTTCGCTCTTATCGGTCTTAATTTCGAACCAAGGGGCATGTATATCTAAATACTTATTGACTTCGGTGGCTAAGCGCATCACCTCCGCCAAAGCTTCACGCAGCTGCACCCGTTCGATTTTTTCCCCAACCGTGTCAAAGCCAGCTCGGATGGTTTGCAGCAATTCTTCGTCCGATGGACGCAGCTCACCGGGCTCTGGGATGATGCCCTCCCAATTTTTGTATGTAAAAGCAAGCACCCGATTAATCAAATTCCCCCACGTTGCCACCAGCTCGTTGTTATTGCGCTGATAAAATTCTTCCCAATCCCAGTCACTATCGCGTGTCTCAGGCATCGCAGTGGTCAGATAGTAACGCAAGGGGTCGGGATCATAGCGTTCGAGGAAATCCAGCCCCCAAACAGCCCAGTTGTGACTACCGCTGATTTTACGACCTTCTAAGTTCATGAACTCATTCGCCGGCACGTCGTAAGGAAGTACTAGCGGCTTGGGGTCAGCTGCGCCTAAAGCACGGTCGATGTCTTCTTCAAAACCGATTAATTCCGCCGGCCAAATGACCGCATGGAAGGGAATATTGTCTTTACCGATGAAATAAAACGTACGGGATTGCGGATTGACCCACCACCCCCGCCAAGCTGCTTCATCTCCATTCAGTTGGGACCATTCAATCGTGGCAGAAAGGTAACCAATCACCGCCTCAAACCAGACATATAGGCATTTACCTTGCCAGCCCTCGAGCGGCACGGGGATACCCCAATCTAAGTCCCGCGTAATTGGGCGGGCTTTGAGCCCTTCAGATAAGATTTGACCTAAGGATTGGCGAATGACATTTGGTCTCCAGTAAGGTTCACGACTTCGTAAAAACGATACAATTTCTGGCTCTAAGCTGGAGAGGTCCAAGTAAAAATGCTCAGTTTCCTTCAGGATTGGCGTGCTGCCATCGATTTTGGAGCGCGGGTCGATTAATTTATCAGCCTCTAAAATATTTCCGCAGCGCTCACATTGATCCGAGCGCGCATCTGGGTTTCCACAGATGTAGCACGTACCTTCCACGTATCGATCGGGTAAAAAGCGCTTCTGCGTGGTGGAATACCATTGCTTTTCGGTAGCAGTATAGAGGTAACCGTTCTCTTTGAGCGTCGTAAAAGCTAACTGTGAGATAAAAAAGTGGTTGGAGGTATGCGTGCTGGTAAATAGGTCATAACTGATTCCGACTTTCTGGAACAGCTCCAGAAAGCGGGCATGATAGCCTTGGTAGATTTCGAGCGGTGAGACGCCCAGACTATCCGCCTTCACGGTAATCGGTGTACCATGCGAATCCGAGCCCGAAACCATCAGCACGCTCCGCCCGTGTAAGCGGTGATAACGCGCGCAAATATCCCCAGGCAAGTGAGAGCCAGTAAGGTTCCCTACATGAATATCTGCATTGGCGTAAGGCCAGGCAATGGCAATTAATATCTTCTCAGGCATAAGAATCTCCTCCGGAATAACCTAAAAATTCTAACATGAATTCGTGCTCAAAAAGAAAAAACGCGCCTGCGATTCATCGTGCAAGCGCAATATGTTATTGTCGAGTAAGTTTATGCTTCTTTGAAATGAATTCGGCTGGTGGTGTGTTCACACTCCCCCAAGTTCAAGTTCTGGCCACACTCCACACAGATGCCTTTGCAGTCTGGTTTACAAATATAGTTCATCGGTATTTCCAAGAGCAGGTAATCGCGGAAGATCTCTCCAAGATCGATATACCCATCCTCAGGAATGATTTGGTCGAATTCTTCTTGAGACCTTTCTAAAAAGAAGAAAAGCTCTTCAAATGGCGTATCGATAGATATCCGAACGATGGAAAGGCAACGCACACACTGTGCCTCAATTTTGCCATGCAACTGCGCTTGAAGCAGTAAGCCCTCACGGGTGCGCGAAAATCGGTAATCAGAATGCAGATTATAAACGTTGAGGTCCGGGTCAATAAAAATTTCAGGGAATTCGGCATGAAAATCGCGGAAAAATCCTATGGGCCGATTGAAGAAATAGCCTACATTCGTGCGTAAAGAATAACGTTGTTTTTCCATTGGCAAAGTACAATTAATCATTATGATGACCGATTATATCACGCTAATCGAAACCAAAATATAGAAGCTATACTTATGAAAACACTCCTCATCGCGACCAACAATCCTGGCAAGATCGCCGAAATCACCGCAATCTTAGCTCCATTGCCTCTCAAGCTCATCACGCCAATAGACCTTGGACTTACGCTTTCTATTCCTGAGGATGGTCAGAGCTATTTCGAAAATGCCTACAAAAAAGCTGCTGCCTTCGCCCAAGTAAGCGAGATACCTACCTTAGCTGATGATTCTGGCTTAGAAGTAGAAGTTTTGGGTGGAGCGCCAGGCGTGCATTCGCATCGCTATTTAGCGGATCCATCGGCTACCGATGAACAACGCTGCCAGGCCTTGCTCAATCAGCTCTCTGCTTATCCGCGCCCTTGGAAAGCCGCTTTTCAGTGTGAGATTGTCCTTTGCAATGCTAATGAAATCGTTTTGCGTTCTCATGGCAGCTGCCCAGGAGAGATTATTCCTGAATTCCGCGGAAAAAATGGCTTCGGCTTCGACCCGATCTTTTTGGTCGAAGGCACACACCGGACCATGGCTGAATTGACAGATGAACAAAAGAACCGCATCAGTCACCGTGCCAAAGCACTTCAGGCTGCATGGGATGATTTGCTGAGGTTTGCTGCCAGCTAAGGATTAAAACTTATACCCAAAGCGCCGTAAGAGATCTTTGCGCGCAGCAATTTCCTTCTCTTGCTCCACGCCTAGCGGGGGCTTGCCATCCAAAACACCTATTATCCCTCGGCCTAAATCTGTTTGGGCAATCAGCACTTCCGTCGGGTTGGCTGTAGCGCAAAAAATATGGCAAACTTCGGGCACCTGCTTGATGGCATTGAGCACATTAATAGGATAAAACCCTGCGGCTAAGAAGATGATAAAACAATGCCCTGCACCAAGAAGCAGCGCATTGTGCCGAGCTAATTCTGTACAGGTTTCATCCGTACCGCTCCAACGCACCAACCGCGGATCTGAGGCTTCACAAAATGCCAGCCCAAATTTAATCCCCGGGACTGCTGTAACCATTGCCTCATGCAAGTCTTCCACAGTCTTAATAAAATGCGATTGGCCTAAGATGAAGTTAACCTCATCAGGTTTTTGAATTTTAACGATATCGAAATCCATAAATACCTCCTTTTGCAACCAAAATTTTAACATACTTAGAGATTAGACTGAATACCATATCACTTAGAATGATTAAGGTAAAATTTGAGCATGCGCACTCACAAAGGTCACATTTTATCCCTAATGCTACTATCAATATTGCTGTTTACCGCGTGCAGCCCTGCCATTGAATCGCGTCCAACGGCGGTTATCTCTTATGGCACCCGCAATCCGCTCCTAATCACCGCAACACCTATGCCCACCTTCACGCCTACACCAGCTCCCTTGGGAAGTGCTAATAACCCGATAGTGATGGGTTTGATTGCAGAAAACCCCCCACAAACACAGTTAGATGCGCTCCAAGAGCTGACCGCTCAGCTTTCCGCCTTTCTGCAAATGAGCGTAACGGGGAAGTTCTTTCCGGATTACCTAACCTTAGAAGCTGCACTGCAGAAGCAACAAGTACATTTAGCCTGGCTTGAGCCGGTTGAATACCTCTTGGCTTCCGAAAAAGGCTTGCTCAGTTCCCAACTGGTCAGCAATCATTTAGGTGTCAGCGCTTATGGGGTTCAGTTTTTAGCTCATAAAGACTCTAATCTGATTAGCTATTATGACGTAGGTACCGGCAAAGCCACAGCTGATGCTGCCACAGCGTTAGCACAGTTTTCAGGGATGCGCCCTTGCCTAACCCAAACTAAATCCCTTGCTGGCTATTGGATCCCATTAGCTTATTTGGCCCAAAATAACATCCCCACCCAAGAGCCTGTGCTTGCTTATACCTACAGCGCAGCCATGCGCGCAGTGTATATCAAAGGTATTTGCGATTTTACCGCGACGTATGCAATTGCCTCCGACCCACGCACGTCTTCTGAGGTGATTGGCGATTTGCCCGATGCCCTAGACCGCTTGCCGATCATCTGGATATCACCCGCGGTGATTCCGAATCTCAATTTCTCAGCCAGTTCTCAGCTCCCCCTGCCCCTTACGGTGCAAATTTCTGATTACCTTTTGCAGCTCGGGCGCAGTGACTCCGGTCGAGCCTTGTTGAGTGAACTCAACCAATATGAGATTGCTGGGTTAGAAGCCTTACCCGATGATGCATACTCAGATTTGAGAGAATTACTCGCTGCTACAGATGCACGCCTGATTGATCTTTTGCCTTAGAATAGATCGCATGTTGAAAATCTTACGCATTTTACTCATCATTGCTTGTGGGGGCTTTTTCATTCTAGGATTTAGCCGCATTGCCATCATTCTCTCCACCCAAACTAAAATCGTCGAGGCTGATATAGCCCCAGCTAAACCTGTGGTGATCGTGCCAGGAGCTGGCTTGAATGCAGATGGAACACCCTCAACCCCGTTACGTGATCGGGTCGAAGCCGCGGCAGAGCTTTATTTTGCGGGTAAAGCCCAAAAAATCCTAATGAGCGGCGATAACCGCTTCATTAATTACAATGAACCAGAATCCATGCGCCAATATGCCTTGACTTTAGGAGTACCCGATGAAGATATCGTCCTCGATTATGCCGGGCGCAGCACCTACGATACTTGCTACCGCGCTAAAGCAATCTTTGGCGTTGAAGAGGCTCTCATTGTGACCCAGGCTTATCACTTACCGCGTGCGGTTTATTTGTGTGATCATTTAGGCGTCAAAATTACCGGTGTGCCTGTTGAGCAATCGCGATACGTACGCTCACGGTATTTGTTTTGGAATATCCGAGAGGCATTTGCCAGCATGGCAGCAGTTTGGGATATTCATATTGCCAAACCATTACCAGTTTTAGGGGAACCCGAACCAATTTTCAACTAACATTGGAGAAACTGATGAAGCGGGAAGAAGCATTACACATTGTGCGAACCTATGTTCAGAACGAAAGTCTCATCCGGCACATGCTTAGCGTAGAGGCAGCAATGCGTTATTATGCTGAAAAATTTGGTCAGGATGCTGAAATTTGGGGAATCACAGGGCTCTTGCACGATTTTGACTGGGAAATTCACCCGAACCCGGAAACACATCCACTGGAAGGAGCGCCCATCCTGCGTGAAGCTGGTGTTCCCGAAGAAATCGTGCATGCGATTCTGACGCATGCTGACCATGCTGGCTATCCACGCGTAACTTTAATGGAGAAAGCACTTTACGCTTGCGATGAAGTTACCGGCATGATCACCGCAGTTGCTCTCGTGCGGCCTTCCCGTTCGCTGTATGACTTGGAAGCCAAATCCGTGCGCAAAAAGTGGAAAGATAAAGCTTTCGCAGCCGGCGCTGACCGGCGAATTATGGAACAAGGCGCCCAAGAACTCGGTATTGACCTGTGGGAACACGTCGATAACGTAATCCTCGCTATGCGCCGTATCGCACCCGAGTTAGGCTTGGAAGGGAACTTGCCTAAGCCAGGGTAGAACTCCTAACCTATGTTACGCCTTCTCCCAATAGGATGAAAAATCATCTAGGCATGTAAAACCGATCAATTCATCATCGGGTTTAAGCTTGAATAAGATTTGCCCATTAGCTTGCCGGGTGCGTTCGACCGCATTGGTGAGGGTGAAAACCTTGCTAGCAGATTTACGGAAATGGCAAACCCCACGATCAGTTAATTTCCCGCAAAGCTGAACAACTATTGAATCCTCTCCTTTTAATTTCCAAGAAATTACCCCTTGCCCATAGCGCCCCTGCTGTGGAAATTCCTCGGCTTTAATCCGCTTCGCCCAGCCTTGGTTGGTCACCAAGCCAACCTCATTCCCAGCCTCGATCAAGCTCGCTCCCACCACGTAATCCCCCTCCTTAAGCTTGATTCCATTCACTCCTGCCGCAAGTAAACCCATAGGACGCACGTCAGTTTCACTAAAGCGTATGCTCATCCCTTTAGCTGTGGTCAACAACACCTCCTTTTTACCATCCGTAAGCAGCACTCTAAACAGCTCGTCCCCTTCATTAACCTTAACTAAGGTAAAACGGTTAGCAGAAGCGCCTGGTAATTCCGTTACCAATGATTTTTTGACCATGCCTTGCCGTGTAATCGTAAGGACATAGCGTTCACCTAAATCGTTTTTTTCGATTGGAATGGCAAAAGCTGCCTGAACTATTTCGTCTTCTCTTAGTGGAGAAAGCTTATGCACGGGTGTGGTTGGTACCTCACCTCGCTGTACAGGGATCGAAAGTGT
>DNSH01000084.1 GCA_003499715.1 Candidatus Mesolinea sp.
AGCGCTATAGCGGCAAGGAACTTAAGCCAAACCGTTTCAAAGTCTTTTGGTATAAGCTCTTATTTCACCTCTTCGGTTATACCTTTGTGATCAAATTGCAGGAAAATGGTGAAGAGAAGGCTCAGGCAGGCTATGCACCAGTGCTTGATCGCTTTCCGGAATTAGAAGCCATCCTCCAAGACGAGGAAGAACACGAAGAAAAATTGCTAGCAATGATTGATGAAGAAAGCCTCAAATACTCTGGTTCAGTCGTATTGGGGTTGAATGATGCACTCGTTGAGCTGACCGGTGCTTTAGCAGGGCTTACGCTTGCCTTTCAGAACAGCCAAACGATTGCCCTTAGCGGTTTAATCACAGGTATCGCTGCGGCGCTTTCCATGGCTGCTTCAGAATTCCTCTCGACCAGTACGGAAGAAACAGACCGAAACCCTGGGAAAGCAGCGCTTTATACGGGCGTTGCTTACATTATTACTGTTGCCTTGCTGATCTTACCCTATCTCATTATTTCCAATTACTTTGTCGCATTAGGTGTGATGCTCTTATTAGGTATTTTGATTATTGCCTTGTTTAACTTTTATTCATCCGTGGTGCGCGAAGAACCTTTTATGAAGCGCTTTTTAAGGATGACTGGTATTAGCTTGGGCGTGGCAACGATTAGTTTCGTAATTGGTTATTTTGTGGGTGGGGTTTTGTAAACTACCTTCCAAGGTAAAGTGCCCGTAAGGGTAAAGGACTCGTAGGGTAAAGTACCTGTCAAGGTATAATGAGCGTATGTTAACTAAAGGCAAGATAACGAAAAAGGTATATAGTATTATGGCGGGGGTAGCTATGATCCTTGCTGGTTGTGGCCTCAGCGCGAGCGAGACCCCTACCCCGCAGGATTTACCTACCGCTGCAATTATTCCCATAGAAAGCCCAACTCCCTCAGCTTCCCCCACGCCTACGCCCTTAATGGTTCCAGCTGCTGCTATCGTAAATGGCGAGGTCATTCCCCTCAGTTACTTTGAACATGAAGTGCAACGCTATAAAGCTTCGTTTTCCGAGGGGGAAACCCTGCCCAGTGATGCTGAAATTTCCGAGCACGTTTTGGATACCCTGATTGAGCAGCAATTGCTCTCCCAAGCCGCACGAGCCTCTGGCTATACCTTTACGGACCAAATGCTCGAAGAAAAAATTGCCGAGTTACTCGCGGAGCTTGGCTCGGGCAGTGCACTGACCAGTTGGATGCAAGCCAACTTCTATGATGATGCTGAATTTAGGATGGCACTGCGTTTGGGCAGTGAAGCAGCCTGGCAGCGCGACCAAATTGCTGCGAGTATCCCCGATGCGGTTGAGCAGGTGCGTGCTCGTCAAATATTTACGCGCACAGCTGCGGAAGCTCAATATGCTTTGAATAGTCTCAATTCGGGCGTTAGCTTTGATGAACTCGCTTGGCGCTATAGCCCGGATACCGGCGGTGAGTTGGGTTGGTTCCCGCGTGGGTATCTACTCTTCCCTGCTATCGAAGAAGCCGCCTTTTCGCTCCCTGTAGGAGTACATTCCGAGATTATTCAGACCGACATCGGTTACCATATCATCGAAGTCATGGATCATGTCGATTCATACCCCTTGACGACAGATGCAAAACTGGGTTTGCAAGCCAAAGCGCTGGCAGACTGGTTGCAAGCCAAACGCGCTGATGCACAGATTGAGATAACTATGCCGTGAGCCCACAAAAGCCAGTTCGCGCCCTCAAGCGGAAAAGCTCCCAAGATTCAATGGCTTCCATCCCCAGCATGGCTAAGCGCAAGCGCATGCCGCGCATTGGGATGACCGGTGCAATCTTAGTGATGATCGTGATTCTGATCGTGCTCTTGGGCGCACTGGATATCCTCCCACCGCTTTTTCGGGCGGCGCCCGTTGCCAAGCAGACGGAAACACCGACCCCCAGCGTGGCAGTGACAACAGTAGCTTCAGCTACCTTTACCCGTACGGCGCCCCCTACCCAAACGCCTTCGCCGATGCCCACTGCAACCGCCACCCAAACAGCAACCCCTTCACCCAGCCCCACACCCACCGCGACTAAAAAGCCCATGCCATTCGTAATGCGTGGCACGCCCCAAGCCTTGCCGCATACCCTTTTTCATCCGGGGGTTGCGTGTGAGGATTATTTATTCATTGGCGGGCAAGTGTGGGACCTACAAGATTCGCCTTTGACCGGGTTAGTTGTTCACTTGGGCGGCAGCTATGGTGGAGCAAGTGTCGATATGGACGCTGAGACCGGCGAGTCACGCATTTATGGGCCCTCAGGATATGAATTTGCCCTCACAAACAAGCAAATAACAGAGGATCAACTTTTTATCGAGCTGCGCAATGCTGATGGAGAGCCGCTCTCTGAATCGACTTTTTTGCTGATTTCCCCCGAGTGTGACTCAAATTTAATTATTGTCAATTATAAACAAGTGCGCTAAATCAACCAGCGGATTTATTTTGGCTGGCGCGCGGTGATGGTAATAGACTCGCGCGCATTGAGCAAGCCCATGAGGGGTTGAGCCTTGAGCGCCAGTACACGGGAATTGGCGAAATAGTCGAAGCTAAAATTGGTTGAGTCGCCGGCGGATTTGCCTGGGATGGGCATCAATCGTGCAGTGAGCGGCTTATCCATCCGCAAAGCTAATGCTGCTAGGTCCAACAGCACGGGGTAGAGCTGCTCCGGGGTAGCATCCCCAGGCAGTGGGATGACGTCCAGTCCGGTCCCGCAGACCGCAGAGCATAGAAGCAGGTCAGAAGTAGAAAGCAGCCCTTCGGACGCACGCTGCGCTAAGCCTGCGTCTTCCAAAATTGGCAGCATCAAGCCATTAAAACCTGTGCGCGAGTAATGCGCCTGGTCCAGCGTATCCGTGAGGAAAGCGGAGGCAAACAGGCTGCCATGCAAGCCAAAAGCCGGCAAGCCCAGGGCTTCCATGGCTGTGGCTATCGAAACCCCTTGGGCTGGGTACGGTGCTAAGGTGAAATCCAGCCCTTTGCAGGCGAAACCATAAATTTCCGTCAGTTTTCGGCCAATAGCTTCGAGCTTTTGGGCGTGGTTTTCCACCTCCGCAATGAGAGCTGCTCTGGCAGCTTGCAAACTTTGCGCCTGGGAGAAGTCTTGCTCTGCTAGGTCGGCTGCTTCAAGGGCTAAGGCAAAAGCAGGAGCGCCAGCTTGGGCATAAGCCGCCGGGAAGAAGGGAGCGTAAGCCGGCACGTTAGCCAAGGCGCAAAAATTGAGATTGGCAAAGCCGTTAGGTTCCACTTGCGCTAGTTGACAAATCAGCCTAGCTGCAGCCTGGGCGGCAGATAACCTGACCTCGTGATTGGGTGTGGTCAGCTGCGCGGAGAAAAACACATTTTGGGTTTGGGCGAGCACCTGAGGAATGGGTTCGAGCAGCTCCAGCCGATTGGTTGGCACAGGACCTAGAGAGATATACTCAAAGCCCTCAGCGTGGGTTTCAATGGCTAACGTCAATGCAGCTTCGACCAAGTTTTCTAGGCTCAAGAAGCTGGCAAAAGGTGGCGTCGCCAGGCGCAACGACTCAACCTCATAGCCGGCTTGCTCATAAAGCGTAAGAGCGTGACCCGCAAAGATCCCTAGCTGCTGCAACAATAATCGGTTGGGTGGGAAGCCAGGTTGGCAAAACACGGTAATGGAACGAATTTTCATAGCCTAATCCTCAGGATGTTCAACTATCTGAAATCATACAGCAAAAACAAGGCTTTGTGATTTTATCCTGCCAAATGGCGTAGTTCCACGTGGATTTCGCCCTCGGCACTAATTTCAAGCAAGGCATATTCAATATGATGACCGTTCAACTTATGCGGGTAGGCAGCACCAGGATTGAGGAACCATTGCTGCCCAAGTTTATGGTAGACCTGAAAATGCGTGTGACCACAAACCACCAGATCCGCCTGCTGGTAGCGGTGGGCTAAGCGCTGCTCGATGCTGCGCAGGCTCATCTTTTGGCCGGTGAGGAGGAGGCGCAAGTAGTTAAGGGTGTATAGCGCCATGTTGACGTGCCCATGCGTGAGCAGGATATGCAGGTTATTGACCTCGAACCACAGCTCCTTGGGCAGACGGTAGCCGCGCAGCCAATCCTGGTTGCCCTGTACCGCATAGACCGGCGCGATTTGTTCGAGCGCAGTTACTACCACCGGTCTGGAAAGATCACCTGCCAGCAGGATCACCTCAGGAGTGAGCACTCGGATTGCCTCCACAAGCTGCGATGAAAGCTCGGGCTCACGGTCGCCGACGTGAGTATCTGCCAAAACGGCAAAGCGGTGTGCACCGGGTGGAAAGGTGATTGGGGCGGACGGTGAGCTGCCGGGCTGGACGGGGCTTTTGGTGGTATGCATCCTGGCATTATATCAAAGAGCAAGGCTATCAATACGCATGATCAGCTATAGATATATCAAATAATTCTTAACTGTAGGTTGAGATCGAATGCGTTGGGATAGTTTTATTCGCTCTTCTTGAAGAAGCCAAAAATCAAGAGGAGAACGATTCCGACGCCGCTAACGCCGACTAAGGTTAAGCCCACCGTTTGTGTATCGGCAAAGACGCGTATAAAGGCATTAGTTTGTTCGGTGGGAGTGGGGGTGGGGAAGAGCGTTTGAGTGGGGACGGGCGTGAGCGTGGGCCGCAGCAGGGTAGCTTGGGCTGTAATGCGCGTAGGCGTGGGGGTGAGAGAAGGCGTTTGCGTGGCGGGGTTGGGCTGCCGAATGATCAACACCTGACCAACATAGACGTCGGTCGTTTGTGCGCTGTTGCCCGAGTTGGTCATGATCTCGCTCCCGGGGACGCCATAAGCCAAAGCGATATCCCACAACGTTTCACCTTCTTGGACGATGTGCACGATAGAACCGTCTGGGTTTGGCGTGGAGGTGACGATCCAACTGGAGTATGTAGGGGTAGGTTGGTCTTCTTGAGCAGATGATTCCGCAAAGGCAATTATTTGCTGGCTGAAGATTGCCGCAGTCAACAAAACGATGAGGAGCAACAGAGCAGGCTTTTTCATGATGGCGCCAATTATACTCCACGCGAGGCAAGGGCATTTGAGCAAGCCTGTTGATATGAATAACTTTAGATTTTTAGGCAATGCAAGGCAGCGCTCTGAGAACCTTCTCTCTCCGGTGGTAGAATTGGTAAAGTTACGCCTTCACCACAGGAGATTGCTTATGCTGGACTTGAAACTCATACGCGAAAACCCCGAGCTTATCCGCGAAGCTCTGCGCAAGCGCCAGATGGAGACAGCCATTGTTGACCAGATTATTGACTTGGATGAACAGCGCCGCATCCTCATTCTGGACGTGGAAAACAAAAAAGCCCAGCGCAATGCGGTGAGTAAGGAAATTGGGCGTATGAAAGATGCGGCTGCCCGGCAGGAAAAAATCGAAGCTATGCGCGTGCTCAAAGAAGACATTGATGCATTGGATGCGCAGCTGAAAAAGGTGGAGCTGGATTTGTACGACCTTGTGGCTGGTATACCCAACATCCCCGACCCAGACGTTCCCTTTGGCACGAGCGATAAAGATAATGTGGTGATACGCACGGTAGGGGAGCCACGTTCGTTTGATTTTGAACCCAAAGCGCATTGGGACCTAGGTCCAGAGTTAGGCATTATTAATTTTGAAGCTGGCGTCAAGCTCTCTGGCACACGCTTTTACGTGCTTGAAAGCGCCGGCGCGCGTTTGGAGCGGGCTTTGATCTTCTGGATGGTTGACCAACACATTCGCCAAGGTTACCATGAGGTTTATCCACCCTACATGGTGCGCCAGGAGGTGATGTTTGCCTCGGGGCAGCTGCCCAAGTTTGCGGATAATCTGTATCACGATGCCGAAGAAGATTTTTGGCTGGTCCCGACGGCTGAAGTGCCGCTCACGGGCATGTTGATGGGTGAAGTAGTAGACGAAGCCGACTTACCAATTCAATATACAGCTTATACCGCCTGCTTCCGCCGTGAAAAAATGAGCGCCGGCAGGGATGTGCGCGGCATCAAGCGCGGGCACCAGTTCGACAAGGTGGAGATGTACAAGTTTTGCCTGCCCGAAAATTCCCCTCAGGAATTAGAGAACATGGTTGCGGATGCCGAAGCCACTTGCTGGGAATTGGGCTTGCCTTACCGCGTGCTGCTACAATCCACGGGAGACCTAAGTTTTGGCTCGCATAAGACTTACGATATCGAGGTTTGGGCACCAGGCTGCCAGGAGTGGCTGGAGGTTTCTTCCATTTCGCGCATTGGGGATTTTCAAGCCCGGCGTGCCAATATCAAATATCGCCCGGCGGATGGTTCCTCGCCAAAGTTCGTGCATACACTCAATGGTTCAGGCTTAGGTCTGCCGCGCACGCTGATTGCCGTGCTGGAAAATTACCAGCAGGCAGATGGCAGCGTGGTGGTGCCAGAGGTGCTGCGCCCATTTATGGGCGGCATCGATGTGATCCGTAAGGAAGCTTAGCGATCTGCTTGAGTTTGCTGGCGGGCTTGGCGCACGAGGTAAAGCGCAATGGAGCCAGCCACTGCAGCGTTGAGCGATTCAATCTTGCCAACCATCGGCAGACGCATTAACTCATCACATGATTGGCGCACAAGCTGGCGCATGCCGCTGCCTTCGTTTCCGACCACGAGCGCTAAGCCGAGGTCGAAGCGCAGTTCCTGAGGTGTTTTGGAGCTAGGGGCTTCGTCTAATCCGTAGACCCATATATCCAACTCCTTGAGTCGCGAGATGGCTTGAGCAAGGTTATATTGGGCGATAAGCAAATGCTCGCTCGCGCCGGAGCTGGCATGCACGACCGCTGGCGTAATCTGCGCCGCCTGGTGCGCGGGGAGCACGACTCCGTGCACACCCATGGCTTCCGCAGTGCGTAAGAGCGAGCCTAAATTCTGTGGGTCCTGAATCAGATCGAGCAGCAGGAAAAAAGGCGGCTCGGGCTGCCGCTGGGAATAAGCCAGCAAATCTTCTAACGCGGCGTAAGGGTAACTGCTCGTTTCGAGTGCAACGCCTTGATGGTGGTCGGCGAGCACATCTAACTGGCTGCGCGGGACTTCTTCGATGGGCAGGCGGCGTGCCTGTGCAATTTGTAGGATTTGGGGGAGCTGACCTTCTGGTTTAATGCCTTTTGCCACAAGCAGCCTAAAAGCTTGCCGCCTTTTGGCGCGTAAGAGCTCATAGACTGGGTTGCGCCCGGTGATCCATTCCTTCAAGGTTACTCCCAGCTCCAAGTGGTGCCGTCTTTGCTATCTTCGAGGATTACACCCAGTGCTTTGAGTTCATCACGGATTTTATCGGAAAGCGCCCAATTCTTTTGTACGCGCAGTTCATTGCGCACCTTCACCAGCAAATCGATGAATGGGTCAGCACTTGTTTGCGCCCCGGCTTGCTCCTGGAGCTGCAAGCCCAAAACGCTGGTCAGTTCGTTGAACATGGCTTGGGCTGGTTCCAATTGGGCTTGGGTGGCACCCTCTGCTCGGGCTTGGTTGATTTGCTTGACCAGCTCGAAAATCGCAGCCATGGCAGCTGCCGTGTTAAAGTCATCATCCATGCTTTCGATGAACTGGGCATGTGCTTTTTGGGCTGCTTCAGCCAAAGCTTGGGCTTTCTCTGGGCTGATGCCAGGGGCATTGGGTAAGGCGGGTTTTTTGGCGGAAAGCAGCCGGCGGTATGCCTGTTCGGTCTGCTCCAGCACCTCATCGCTGTAAGTGAGCGGGCTGCGATAGGAACCATTGAGCACCAGCAGCCGCATCACATCACCTGGGTGCTTCTGCAGGAATTCATCAATGGTGATCATATTACCCACTGATTTAGACATTTTTTCAGACTTAAAAGTAAGCATGCCGTTATGAATCCAATAACGCGCAAAAGGCTTATGCGTCAGCGCTTCCGTCTGAGCGATTTCATTTTCATGATGCGGGAAGATTAAATCTGTGCCGCCGCCGTGAATATCGATTTGCTCGCCTAGATAGTGCATGTTCATGGCGGAGCATTCGATATGCCAGCCGGGTCTGCCCTTGCCCCAGGGCGAATCCCAAGCTGGCTCACCCTCTTTGGCTGCTTTCCATAGGGCAAAATCCATGGGGTGCTCTTTGCGCTCATCCACTTGCACACGAGCGCCGGCATTCATCGTTTCTAGCTTGCGTCCCGAGAGCTTGCCGTATTCCGGGTCCGATTCCACGCGGTAGTATACGTCGCCATCGACCACGTAAGCAGCGCCGGCATCAATGAGCTTTTGGATCATGCTGATGATGAAATCTATCTCTTGGGTAGCGCGCGGGTTGAGCGTGGCAGGTTTGACATTGAGCGCTTCTAAATTGCGTTGGTAGTCATCGATGTAACGTTGGGCTAGGGCGAATGGATCTATGCCCAATTGTTTGGCACGCTCGATAATCTTGTCATCCACATCGGTGTAGTTCATCACAAAGCGCACTTCATAGCCAATATACTCTAAATAGCGCCGGATGATATCGAACACAATGGCGGACATGGCGTGGCCGATGTGTGCACGGTCATATACTGTCGGTCCGCAAACGTACATGCGCACTTTGCCGGGCTCCAGCGGCTGGAACTCTTCCTTAGTACGGCTCAGGGTGTTGTATATTTTCAGCGCCATGCTTACCTCCAGCGCTTATTCGGTCTCGGGCTTAGCAAAAATCATCCGCCCGGCTGAAGTTTGCAGCACCTTCGTGACAGTGACGTTAATTTCTTTGTTCATGTACTGCTGGCCGTCTTCGACGACTACCATTGTTCCGTCATCCATAAAGCCAACCCCTTGGTTGTATTCTTTCCCTTCCTGGATAATATGCACTTTGAAGCTCTCACCTGGCAACAGGATAACTTTAACGGCGTTAGCTAAATCGTTGATATTGAGCACCTTCACGCCTTGCAGCTCAGCAATTCGGTTGAGGTTATAGTCATTCGTTAAAATAGGGCAGCGCATTTGGCGCGCAAGCACGACCAAGCGGTCATCTACTTCGCGTACGCCTTCCACGTCGATGTCGCTGATGACGACGGGAATGTCTTCATTCTGCTGCAACTCAGCTAAAATATCCATCCCACGTCTGCCACGCTGCCTCCGCAGGGAATCCGCTGAATCGGAAACATATTGCAGCTCATTGAGTACAAAGCGGGGCACAATCAGCGTGCCATGCAAGAAGCCAGTTTTAACAATGTCAGCAATACGCCCATCGATGATTGCGCTGGTATCTACCAAAATGCGATACTCCCCTTCGACTTGCGTTTTTGAGCCTTTGCTGGAGAATCTGTTGGAAAAGTTGTGAAAAACATTACTAAATTCTTCGCCGCGCGCATAAAATAAACTTACGCCTAAGTAACTCCAAACGACAACCATCACCAAAGGTAAAATTTGCCCTAACGGGTCGGGCAGAAGCGAGATGGGGTACGCTAATAATGCAGAGATAATCAGCCCAAGTATCAGCCCCACTAAGGCACTTAACAGCGCTCTTGGTGAGGACTTACTCATTTTTTTAGCAATCGATTGGACTGGTTTTACTGTAATCCACGGGGTGATGATGTACCCAATGATGGCGAATAAAACCACGCATATAATCACCGTGGTGCCGTCGCGGAAGGGATAAGTGACCCAAAACGAAATCAGGTAATCATGGATCGGTGTGCCAGAAAAAAAACCAATAAGTCCAAAAACGATTGCGCCAATAATTCGGGATAAAAGTATAGCGCTCATGAATAAATCCTCCTATTAACGTACGAAATGAAAAAAAAATAAAATGATACGCTTCAATCATAGCACGCACAACAGAGCGCGTCAAATTTATGGCAGTTTTCTTAGAGAATTCTTATTATTGTAGGGATTATAGAACAGCCCTAAGGCAAATTAAGAGGAGATAGTTTAAGATGAAGCGGTTTTGCGTGAGGTGCGGCGTGTCTTTTCGTTCAAAATAGCTTTTTGATGGGCAGAAAGGGAGGCTTGCAGCTGACCCATAGCGACAGGGTCGTAAACGTAGGCATGGCAGACATTGCAACGCCACACCGGAAAGTCCGGCACGCTAAGCAGTTTACCGTCGATAATAGTAGTATAAGTAATGAAGCTTTGCTGGATGCGCCCGACGTAGCAATGGGGGCAGGTTTCCGGATTGGCTGGCAAATTTGGTTTCATGATTGCTGATTATACGCTCTTTTAAAAATGCGTTACCTTATTTAACTTTTAAGCGCAGACTCACCAGGCTTGCTTAGTGAGCTGCCTGCACCAAGTCGGGGATTACCAATGAACCAATCACATCAAATGGATAATAGATAAAAACAGCCTTACCAACGACGTCATCCAAATCAACGAAGCCCCATTGATGCGAATCAGAGGAGTTATTCCGGTTATCCCCAAGGACAAATAAGCTGCCCTCTGGAACCTTCCATGTGCCGCTATAAGCGGGAAATGCTGCGATATATGGTTCATTCAGGGCAATGCCGTTTACATAAACAGTACCATTCTCGATCTTGACCTCATCGCCAGGAAGGCCAATGACGCGCTTGATGTAATCCTCTTTATTATCACCCATATAGTGGAAGACGACGATATCACCGTGCTTCGGCTCGCCCAATTTATATGCCAGCTTATTGACAATCAAAAGGTAGCCTGGTTGGAGCGTTGGTTCCATACTAATGTTTTCCACGCGCACCCGGGACGTAACAGTATTAATTGCCAAAAATAGCAGCAAGGCTAATAAGATAGTTTCCAGCGTGTCCAGCCAAAATCCGGCACGTGATTGCTTCTTTTTAATTTCAGGTCCCTCGGGTTCCGGGGAAACTTGGGTTGTAAATTGATCCAATGGTTTAAATCAGTCCTTCCAGTAGGTTTATGCGTATTATAAACCGAATCTTCAAGGCTTATGTATCTTGTTCACGCTTGCGTTGCTTGAGGACTAGGCGGATGGGTGTTCCCAAAAACGGGTATTCCTTACGGATTTGGTTTTCGATGTAACGCATATAGGTAAAGTGAGCTAAGCGCACGTCGTTACAATACAACATGAAAGTAGGTGGGTCCGAGCGCACCTGGGTGCCGTAATAGATGCGGAAGATTCTGCCCGAGGCAGAGGGTGGCTGGTGCATATCTTGCGCATTCTGCAGGATGCGATTGAGCTGTGATGTAGGCAGATGCGCATGGCGTTCTTCGTACACCTGTAAGGCTAAAGGTAAAATCTGATTAACACGTTTTCCACTGAGCGCAGAGACGAAAACGACAGGTACATAAGGTAAAAAGTTTAATTCTTGGCGGATGCGCTGCTCATACTCAGCCATTGTTTTTTCGTCTTTTTCTACCAGATCCCATTTGTTCGCCACTAAGATCACGGATTTCATTGCCTCTAAAATGTAGCCCGCAATATGCGTATCCTGCGCGGTGATGCCGGCAGCTGCATCGATGACCAGTAAGGCAACATCGCAGCGCTCAATTGCCTGAAAAGAGCGCAGCACCGAATACTTCTCCACGCCAGGCTCGATGGCGCCACGCTTGCGAATGCCAGCCGTATC
>DNSH01000088.1 GCA_003499715.1 Candidatus Mesolinea sp.
TTATGTTGGATATCGGGATAAGCGTTTAAAACTAGGCGGGATACAATACCAACATTTGGAGAGATATTGGCATGCAAATTACAATCCATTTTCCCAATCGCTATTGACGCTAGGTTTAAGAAATCCATTGCATGATGGCTCATTGATGGACGGTTTCAAGATTTCTCATTTCAACTTTTATAAAAATTCAAGATATAACTTTTTCTTGGCACCTAACAATATCCAACAAAATGGTAAACTTTATTTCTGAGAAAAAATGATAACCGCAAAACTTCAAGCAACCGCACTGGCGCACCCGAATATTGCCTTCATCAAATACTGGGGCAACCGCGATGACCAGCTGCGCCTGCCGCTGACTGGCTCGCTCTCTATGGCGCTGGACGGGCTGGATACGGTTACACACGTCAGCTTCGATCCAGATTTAGCAGCAGACCGTTTCATTCTGAACGGGATGGAACAGTCCGGCGCAGCGCTCAATCGTGTGGCATCCTTTTTGGATCATGTGCGGCAGTTGGCGGGCATCAACCTCTTTGCGCAGGTGGAAAGCAGCAATAATTACCCCTCGAGCGCAGGGATCGCTTCTTCAGCAGCGGCGTTTGCAGCTTTAGCCTTAGCCGCGACCAAGGCAGCGGGCTTGGAGCTCGGTGAGGCTGGGCTTTCGCGACTGGCTCGGCTCGGCTCGGGTTCAGCCTGCCGCTCGGTGCCAGGCGGGTTCGCCGAGTGGCTGCCCGGCAGCGGAGATGCAGATTCCTACGCTGTTCAGATTGCCCCGCCAGAGCATTGGGACTTAGTGGACTTGATTGTGGTAGTGGACCGCAGCGAGAAAGCCGTCGGCTCGAGCGCAGGGCATAAGCTGGCAGCAACCTCACCGTTGCAAGCGCTGCGCGTAGCGGGGGTGCCTGAGCGGCTGGAGCAGTGCCGCACAGCCATCCTTATGCGCGATTTTGAGCGCTTAGCGCAAGTCGTGGAGCTGGATTCAGAGTGGATGCACGCCGTGATGCGTACGAGCAACCCGCCGCTTTACTATTGGACACCCGCTACAGAAGTTGTTATCTGGAATGTGCGCGCCTGGCGAGCTCAGGGCCACGCGGTTTGTGCGACGGTCGATGCCGGCCCGAATGTGCATGTGATCGCATTGGCAGAGGAGGCAGCCTGGGCAGAAGCGCAGTTGCGCGCTTTGCCGGGGGTGCTGGAGGTGCTCAAAGCGAAGCCGGGGGGTGGGGCGAGGATAATTAATTGAACATTATGGCTTTATGTTAAGCAATTGTTGAATAATTTTACTCTCACGATTTATAGTTCCTTTGAAACCATTATAGTTTGCTGGTTTATCGATGTCGCACGCAGTTAATAAAACATTATCAAGATTTTGAGATTGAGGAAGGTTATGCTGATTGTTCCATCCGCATGCTAATTGCCAATCCTTACTAAGCACCAAATTTACAAAAAGCAAATTTGGATGGTAACTTTCTAAATTGTTTTCTTTTACCTTATTTATTATTTCATTATATATCACATCAGTATATTTTATAGGATCAGAAGCAGAATATATTTTTGATAAAAGTTCATAACTTGCTGGTTTTGCATCGCTATTTTCCAAATAAATAAAAAAATTTGGATATATATTTTCTACAATTATTAATGGTGATACTTTTTGTACTTCAATCTTTTTATTCTCAATAAATGCTGGATCCAAAAAAGGCCTAAAAATAGAATCAAATAAATTGATTCTCTCATTATCTTGACTTAATGAAAACTTCGTAAAGATACCATGTGAGACGCGAATAGTTTTATCAATTTGATTAAGTACTTCTTCTATAAATTTTTCTAATCCGAAAGATTTGTGAATCGTTTTACATTCAACAAACAACTCCTCACTATTCTTCTGAATATATAAATCTGGGCCATTCCTTACATTCCAATTAACTTGCAAATTTGGGAATGATGTAAGAAATTCTGCAACTTGAAGTTCCCATAAGAAACTCCAAAACTGTCCAAATTCATTTTCGTTCTGGATTCTTTTCTTACCATTCCAACCATTTATAGTTTCTGCGTTTTCTAAAAGATAATTGAAATTTTCAAATGAATCTTCATTATGCCAAACACCTAATCTCCAGGCCAAGTAATGACAATAGAATGGAGGTTTCTCGGTAAATTTTTCGCTCTTGAGAGTACTTATTGGAAAATACTTGTTTATATACTTATACTTACTTAGTCGCTCTTCTACTTTTTCCCAATTTATAAATTTATGCACAAAATATTTCGTCGGGTGATTGTATTTGTCATTCATACTAATTTCTATATTATATACTTTCGTTATAAAACTATGGTAATTATATAAACTCTATCTCCACCCGCAGCGGGTAGTGGTCCGATGGGTAGCGGCCAGCCTGTGTAAAGGTATCCACCGAGGCGGAAAGCACATGCAAGCTTGGCGATACCAGCACCCAATCGATGCAAGCCCTGTCTCGCGGATTGCCAAAACCATGGAAGGTTGCCTGATCCCGGGCGCCGGAGTTGGCTCGGCGCCAGGCATCCGTGAGCCAGCTAGCGCCTGTGAGGGTCTGATAGACGCGTGAACGCTTATTAGCGTTGAAATCTCCCGTAAGGATGACCAAACTGCCGGTTGAATTGGCTTGTAGCCAGTCGCGCAGTATTTCAGCAGAGTGCCGCCTTGCGGCTGGGACCAGGTCAAAGTGCGTATTCGCGAAAAGTAGTTCCTGCCTTGTCGCTTTTCGGCGCAAACGAGCCCAACTGACTGTGCGCGGGAACTGGCAACCCCAGCTGAGGCTGCCGGGTTCGTCGGGCTCTTCGCTCAGCCAGAAATTGCCGTAATCAAGCAGCTCAAAACACTCTTTGCGCAGCATTAGGGGTGCCATTTCGAGCGCTGTTTTGCTTTCACCACCGCGCGGCATGCCAAAAAAGAAATATTCAGGCAGGTTTTTAATCAGGTATTGAGCTTGCCCATCCCCACGGCACTCCTGCAAGCCCAGCAAATTAGGCGCATACGCTAGGATGCGATCGAGAACCAGGTTTTTGCGCTGTTCCCAAACGTTCACGCCATCATCACAATTGGCGCAGCGAATATTAAAACTCATTATGCGTAGCATATTTTGATTATGCCATGAAGCTGCTGGAAACGGTCTTATATAACAAAAAGGATCCTTATACAAGGATCCTTTAGCTTGAGTAGTTAATTCAGCGTTTATGCCATGCTGAGCGCCAGGACGGCTTTTTGGGCGTGCAGGCGGTTCTCGGCTTCGTCATAGACGACCGAGTGCGGGCCGTCGATGACCTCATCCGTAATCTCGATGTTTCGATCGGCGGGCAAGGGGTGCATATAGATGGCATCTTCCTTGGCCAGCTGCATGCGGCGCTGATCCATAATCCAACTTTTGTAGGAATCCTGGATGCGTTTGCCTTCAGCGCCGTCCGCAGTGGTTAGCAGTGGACCCCAAGACTTGGCATAGACGATATCTGCGCCTGTGATGCCTTCGTCCATATCGTGCACAATCTCGAAGGACGTGCCGGCCTTTTTAGCTTCGTCGCGGGCTTGCTGCTCAATCTCAGGCATCAGCCGGAATTCCTCGGGGTAAGCAAGCACAACGTCCATGCCAAAGCGTGGCATTTGCAGGATGAGCGACTGTGGCACGGAAATGGGCTTGAGGTAGGACGAAGCATACGCCCAGGAAACCACAATGCGCTTCTTGCGCAGGTCGCGCCCCTTCTTCTCCATGATGGTCATCAAGTCCGCCAGGCATTGGAAGGGATGGTAAATCTCACACTGCATGTTGAAAACAGGCGCGCGAGAGTATTTAGCGACTTCGTTAAGATAGGCATTCCCCACGCCCCAGTCGCAATGGCGGATGGCAATGCCATCAAAGTAACGCCCAAAAATTTCGCCAATCTCTTTAGGGGTATCGCCATGCTTGATTTGGGTGGTTTCGCTCTCGATGAAGGCAGCGTGCCCGCCCAGCTGCGCCATGCCGGCTTCGAAGGAACCGCGCGTGCGTGTGCTGCTGAAGAAAAACAACATAGCGAGGGTCTTATCGCGCAGGTAAGCGTGCGGTTCATTGAGGGCACGCTTGCGCTTGAGGTCCCACGCCACATCCAAAACAGTTTCGACCTCTTCCTTGCTGAAATCCAGATCGCCGATCAGATCCCGGCCACGTAAATTAGTTTGCATTTATTCTCTCCTATATTAGCCTTATTTTCTTATTCACAACCTGTGATAGGTTTTTACCTG
>DNSH01000009.1 GCA_003499715.1 Candidatus Mesolinea sp.
GCCAGACCATTTCCATCTATTTCCACTACACCGTAGCGCTCCGGGTCACGCACAGGGTAAGCAAATATCACTGCACCTTGCTGTAATTCAGCCGCGTTACGCAGTACCGTCGGCAGCCCTTGCCCATAGAAGATGTTGTCGCCCAAGATCAAGCAGGCTGGTGAGCCAGCCAAAAAGTCTTTGCCCACCAAAAATGCGTCCGCCAAACCGCGCGGTTCAGGCTGTATGGCGTAAGCAAACTTCAGCCCCCATTGTGTGCCATCCTGCAGCAGGCGCTGATAGAGGGCTTGGTCTTCGGGAGTCGTAATCACCAAGATCTCCCGAATGCCCGCCAGCATGAGCATGGAGAGGGGGTAATAAATCATGGGTTTATCGTATACCGGCAAGAGCTGCTTGCTGATTGGAATGGTGAGCGGGTAAAGCCGTGTGCCTTTGCCGCCGGCTAAGATGATACCTTTCATACTCCCTCCTTGCGATTTGCGTAGTTTTTCTGCATCCAGCCATCGTAATCCGATTGTTGGGTGATGGCTGCCACCCATTCCGGATGTTCCAAGTACCACTGCACCGTGGCTCGCAAGCCATCCTGTAAGGTGTTGCGGGGCTGCCAACCGAGCTCGCTCTTTATTTTGCTAATATCAATATCATAGCGCCGGTCGTGCCCAGGGCGGTCGGGTACAAAACGCATTAGTTGCTCGTGTGGCGTGAAAGGTGAATCGGGCTGCAGGGCATCCAGGATATGGCAGATCGTGCGCACGATCTCTAAATTAGGCGGCTGGTTATCCCCGCCGATACAGTAGGTCTCCCCGACCTTGCCTTGGGTAACTACTTTCCAGAGCGCTTCACAGTGATCGTCCACATACAGCCAGTCGCGGATTTGCATGCCATCGCCATAAATGGGCAGGGGTTTTCCGCTGATAGCGTTCAAGATCATGAGCGGGATGAGTTTCTCAGGGAACTGGCGCGGGCCATAGTTATTGGAGCAGTTGCTGATACTGATGGGCAAGCCGTAGGTGTTGTAATACGCGCGCACAAAATGATCACTCGAAGCCTTGGAAGCCGCATAAGGCGAACGCGGTTGGTAAGCGGTTTCCTCCCTAAAGGGCGGATCCGTTTTACTGAGCGTGCCAAAGACCTCGTCAGTGGAGACGTGATGAAAACGTACCGTTTCAAGCGGAACGGTCTTATCTACCAGCCAAGCTTTGCGTGCAGCTTCCAGCAAGGTGTAGGTGCCGATGACGTTCGTTTGCACAAAGGCACCCGGGTTAAGGATTGAACGGTCCACGTGCGTTTCGGCGGCAAAATGAACCACCGTATCAATCTTATATTCAGCGAAAATATGGTCAACTAATTCCTGGTCGGTGATATCTCCATGGATAAAAACGTGCCGGCTCGGGTCGGGTAGGTCCTTAAGGTTTTCCAGACTGCCGGCATAGGTGAGCGCATCTAAGTTGATGATCTGCACATCCGGTTCGCCGTGTAGCACGTAATGGACAAAATTTGAGCCGATAAAGCCAGCCCCGCCTGTAACTAATATTTGCCGCATGTTCATTCCTCCTCTTCAGAGTTCCAACCAATTGGATAGGTTTCTGCCTCAGCCAGCGATGGGTTGCGCTGGTCTTTTTCCGAAAGCAGCGGGGTTCCGCCTTCCGCAAGCGGCCAAGCAATGCCGATGGCAGGGTCATCCCAGCGGATGCCGCGCTCCCATTCCGGGAAATAGTAGTTGCTAGCTTTATAGAATACTTCTGCCCAGGCGCTGAGCACATAAAATCCGTGCGCAAAACCTGCCGGCACCCACAGCTGATGTTTATTCTCTGCAGAAAGCCGCGCCCCGACCCATCGTCCAAAGGTTGGCGAGCCCTGGCGGATATCCACAGCCACGTCGAAAATCTCCCCAACCACCGCACGTACAAGCTTACCTTGTGCCTGGCGGAGTTGATAGTGTAGCCCACGTAAGGTGCCTTGGCGTGAGCCCGAATGATTATCCTGCACGAAGTTAACCGGACCGCACGCAGCCTCAAAAACATCCTGCCGATAGGTCTCTAAGAAGAAACCGCGGTCATCGCCAAAGACGCGGGGGACAATCAGCACAACATCTGGGATAGCAGTAGGGATAAATTCCATCTTATTGGTTACTCCTGCGGTAAGCTTCGATAACTTCAGCCGGATCGCCAATTAATTGCACCTGGCCATGATCCAGCCAGAGAACACGGTTGCACATATCCTGAATTTTCGCCAAGCCATGGGAAACAATTAAAACAGTACTCCCTTGCTCTTGATAACTTTGCATGCGCTCATTGCACTTCCGTTGAAAGGCTTCGTCTCCAACGCTCAGGATCTCATCCACAATCAGGATTTCGGGCACGTGCGCTGTTGCCACAGCAAAGCCTAAGCGCGCATACATACCTGAGGAGTAGGTGCGTAAGGGGGCATCAATAAACTCACGCAGTTCAGAAAATTCTACAATTTCCTCAAAGACCGCGTCCATTGCGTTTTGGTCATAGCCCAGAAGAGCACCGTTAAGATAAACATTCTCCCTGCCGGTGAGCTCTGGGTGAAAGCCGGCGCCTAATTCTAACAGCGGAGCAATCTTGCCATAAAGCAGCACGCGTCCTTGCGTTGGGCGTAAGACGCGAGAGATCACTTTGAGCATCGTGCTTTTTCCAGCACCGTTATTGCCAATGATGCCAAAGACCTCCCCGCGATTAATTGTCAGGCTGACGTCTTTAAGCGCTAAGAATTTGTTGAATTGAACCTTGCGTTGCAGTGTACGAATGGCATATTCTTTGAAAGTTCCGATCCGCTCTTTGGGAACACGGTACGCAACTGACACATCCTGCAGCGTGATGATGGGTTCGCTGTTCAGTTTGGCTTTTTGGTTTAGCAATGGTTTAGACTCGATAAGCATATTCATCCGATCTCGAGGTAAAGAATAGCCAACCAACAATTAGCATACCCACTGACCAAGCTAACGCAGGCCAAAGGTCCTGAAAAGTGGGGATAACCCCTTCATAAACGGGTAAGCGGAACATTTTGAGCATCCAATACATGGGGTTGATGCGGTAGATGGTCATAAATTGCGCTGGGATGATCTCCTCTGGGTAAATTACTGGGGTGAGGTACATCCACGCCATCAGCAGGATCTGATACATTTCAGCCACATCTGGGAAGAATATCGCTAAAGCTGAAAGCAGCAACCCGAACCCAAGCGCAAAACCGGTAAGCAGCAAGATTGAAATGGGAAGAAAGAGAAACGTCAGGTGAATGGTTGTCTGCGTGATCAACATGACCACCAGCAGCGGCACCACGGAAAGCAGCAGGTTGACTAACGCTGTGCCAATAGCAGAGACGCCGAAGATGGTACGCGGAAGGTAAATGCGCTGCATCAGACTGCCACCCCAAACCAATCCGCTCATGGCAGCGTTCGTGCCCTGGGCAAAAAAGTTCCAGGCAATCAACCCGCTCAGAATGTAAACCGGGTAAGACTGCACCGATTTAAACAGGTTGGAAAAGACAAAGGTCATGATGAGCATCGTGCCCAGAGGGTTGAGCATCGTCCAAGCGACACCTAAAACTGAGCGCTTATAGCGCGCTACGATATCCCTCCGCACGAGCTGCTTGAGTAAATAGCGGTAATGTTTGAGCTCCTGAATCTCGGTCAGCGCCGGCGAAGCGTTTGCTGCGGAGTCATACACAGGTTTGGTGATTGTATTCAAACTGTTTCCTTCTTGGCTTCAAATTTCCTAAATTATAATATTATCATAGCAGGAAATAAGTGCCAAAAAAGCCCATAGAATGCCTAACACTCGGTATACCATGACCTCACCTTTTTTTTCCATCATCGTCCTCTATTGGAACAGTGGAAAATATCTTGCTGAAAACCTGAGCGCATTAGCTGCGCAGACTTGGCAGGATTTCGAGGTCATCCTTTTGGACAACGGCTCCCAACAGCCGCCAGACCAAAATATCCTCGCACAGTTTCCTGAATTGCACCTCAGGCAGATAGCCTCAGAGAAGAACTTAGGTTTTGCTGCCGGCAATAACTTAGCGGCGCGTTCAGCCCGCGGGGAATATTCGGTCTTGCTCAATGTGGATGCGTTCCCGCAGCCAGATTGGTTAGAGCAAGTACATGCTGCAATTCGGCGGCACCCGAATGCCTTTTTTGCCTCGCGCTTGCTCATGGCGGATGACCCACAGCGGTTGGATGGGGAATGGAATGTAGTGCATGCTACCGGTTTAGTGTGGCGCCGCTCGCATGGGCGCAAGCTCTCGGCTGCTTGGCCGCAGGAGCGACACGTGCTGAGCGCATGCGCTGCAGCTGGCGTATACCCGCGAGAAGCTTTTACAGCCGCCGGTGGATTTGATGAAGACTTCTTTGCCTATATGGAAGACGTGGACTTAGACTTTCGCCTGCAGCTGCTAGGCTACCCGTGCTACTACCTGCCCCAAGCGGTAGTCCGGCACGCAGGCTCCGGCAGCACCTCGCCGCGCAGTGACCTGGTGATTTTTTATGGGCACCGCAACTTGGTCTGGACGTTCATAAAAGATATGCCGGGCTGGCTCTTTTGGGCGATGCTCCTGCCCCACTTGCTGGTGAACCTGCTTTACCTGATTGTGGCGTTATTCTTGCCCATGCGCAAAGCGATGTATGGTGCTAAGTGGGAGGCGCTCAAGGGGTTACCTAAGGCTTGGAAGAAGCGCAAGGAGGTGCAAAGCCAGCGCAAAGTCTCAGTAGGGACCATTGCCGGCTTGCTTGAGTGGAACCCCTTTGCGCCGCTGATCAAACTGACCTATCGCTAGACTTCACCTTAGAAAAGCTGTTAAGTTAGAATTGGAAACAATATATATTTCATTTAATTATTGATGAGGATCCATGAATCAACCCGAAGTCCGTTACACCACTATCACTCCCTCCGGCGGGTTTGAAGAGGCACCCACACTCCAGGAAGCGCTGGCGCGCGCCAATAGTCAAAATGGTTACGTCTGGGTGGATTACGTGGACCCCACCGCTGAGCTCCTGGCAGAGCTCATGCCTGCCTTCAGCATTCATCCCCTTTCGATAGAAGACTGCCTCAATGGCAACCAGCTGCCTAAGCTGGATCTTTTCCCCAATTATTCGTTCCTCATCTTCAACACCTTCGAAGAAACGCCTGAAGAGCTGCTCTCACAAGAGTTGGATTTATTTATTGGCGAAAAATTTGTGGTTACCGCGGGCTTCCGCAGGGAAGATAATCAACCTTTACTGACTGGCTTGCGAGAGCTCTTAGAACGCCAGCGAGAGGTCGTGAAACAGGGTCCTTCTTATTTGCTGCACCAAGTGTTGGATAAGACCGTGGATGACAAACTGAGTGTAATCGAAAATATTGAGGAAGCGCTGGAAGCTAACGAAGATGCCATCTTAGCTGAACCGCTGGAATTTGACTACAGCTCACTTATGCAGTCCCGCCGCGCTTTGCAGGTCATCCGCCGTTCGCTCTTCCATGAACGCGAAGTGGTCAATAAACTCATCCGTAGAGACAGCCCTTTCATTACCGAGAAAGCTCTGGTCTACTTCCGGGATATCTACGACCATCTTTCCAAATACTATGAAGTGGCTGAAACCGCGCGGGAACAGGTGACGGATTTGATGGAAATCCACCTGTCCTTGATCAATAATTCCATGGCGGAGACAGCCAACCGCACGAATGCTATCATGCGCCGACTGACCCTCATCACCACGATTTTCATGCCGCTCACCTTGATTGCTGGCATTGGCGGCATGTCCGAATTTACCATGATGGTTGGACAAGAAAACTGGAAGATTGCTTATGTCGTTCTTTTGGTGGTGATGGCAGTAATTGCGCTGGTCAATTATCTTTTATTAATGCGTATGGAAAGAGACGCAAACGAGGATGGCAAAAAGCTTCAAATTAATAAGTAAGCTCCACCCTAAGGAATAAAGTTTTATTCCTCTAAGGGATTGTCTTTGGGTTTTTCCTCAGCTTTACGCGCCTGCACCGCCGCTTCTAGATCCATTGGGGTGTTAATCAACTTCAGGAGTTTATCCCAGGTTTGTTCCTCTTCAATCTTTGCCCACTCTTTCAGAAAATTGGCATACCCAGCTTCGCGCAGGGCAATGCGTGACTGGCGGAAAGCTTCCAACCCAGGAAGAAGCCGGCGCAGTGGCCGGACATTACCAAAATAACCCACAATGCGCGCTCTTTCTTCTTCGATAAACTGAGGAATCATCACAATCCATACATCCAAGTCATGGATAGCGCCGAGCTGATCCTGGAGCTTACGTGCCGTCGTAATAAAAGGTTTAAGTTGCCCGCCATAGAGCTCCTCGAAGGTCTCCATGGCATAGCGCAAGCGCTTAGCGCTAATGCGCATGGCGTGCAGCTCCTGCACGTTCTGTGGGTCGGTGATATAAGGTACATGCGAGAGCAACTCATCGATGCGCACCTGGATGCCCCGAAAAGCTAATTGATATAAAGCGGGTGTGTATAGATAAACGCTTTTGGATTGCTCCAGCAACGGCGCCGCCCAGGCTTCCAGCCGTTCGATAAGTTGATCCGCCAGCATTTTATCCATGGCTGCATCGACGTGCTGCTGGACTTCTGCACGGCGTTGGGTAAGGCGTAGTTTTAGCCGTTTAATGCCAGGCTGGAATACGGGGTCAGGAAACTCTTCTAAGGCTGCCTCGATCACTTCTAACTGGACGTCTAAATCGCGCGCCTCACCTAAAGCGCGGGTAACTTTGCGCACATCCTTTTGGATTTTTTTGTAATCTTGCTTGGGGAAACAATCTGAAAAAAGCGTAAGCGCGGTGCGCATCCGCCGCGTTGCCACGCGCATTCTGTGAATGCACTCGATATCTTCAGCTGCGCGCACACCCTCTACTTCGGCAGCCATTGCTGCTAAATGCCGCTGGATAATTTTTGCTCCGTAGACGCAAGTCGCTTCCAAAGTAGCGCTCATTTTACTTATCCCTCCAAATCATTGAGCTTATTAGGCTCGTAACCTGAAACAACTTTATTTCGGCATCTTACTTTTAGGCAGTTGGTTATGCAGCAACTCCAATATAGAGATCTTTATTTCCTCGAATATTGGCTCTACGGCTTGATCTGCATCCACTGGCACAAAATTGTAAATTTCAGAAAGTTCGTCAAACTGCTTAGAGAGTAAAGTCTGATAGGCGATAAAGCTGTCATAAAGGTTATCCGCTAAGTGCAGGTCCATGCCGGCTTCCCAGTAGTTGAGTCCGCGCCCATGGATCAAGCGCTGTACGAGAGTGGATACACTGGCTTTCATATACAGGATCAAATCTGGCTTGAGGGCAATGCCGTACAGTTTTCGTGACCATTCTTTATCAACACCGCGGTTGGCATCGCGTGCAATGACGGAATAAAAATAGCGATCCGAGAGCACAATAAAACCAGCTTGTAGTGCAGGGATAATCAGGTTTTCTAGCCGATCAGCGAAATCAGCCAAATAAAAGAGGCTGAGCGTCAGCGGACCAAGTGTATGGCCGCTTTTGGCTTCCTCGATACCTTTAGCTGTGAGGGTGGAACGGGTCAAGCCAGTATCGGAGACAGCATAACCTTCTGCTTCCAGCCAACGCCGCAGCATTTTGATTTGCGTCGATCGCCCCACGCCATCGTTGCCTTCCAAGACAATCAATTTTCCGGTAAGGGGTCCAATTTCCCGATAAGGGAAACCTGCGCCATAAAAAACTGGTTGTTTCATGCCTCGCCTCCTGAGTTTCTTGCTTTTGCTTTGGCTTTACTTTGCTCTTTTGGGGGCATGTTGGGGTTGGGTAAGCCCTCCCATCCACGTAAAACCCGCTTGACGATATTGCGAACATGTTTTTGTTGTTCTTTCACTAATTGCGTGCCATCCATGAGCGTAAGTCCAAATTCATCCACCATCTTGTCGTATTCATCCAGAATACGCCCTTGGAAAAGTTTGAAGCTCTCGT
>DNSH01000103.1 GCA_003499715.1 Candidatus Mesolinea sp.
TATTACACCTCGCAGGATGCCTTCTTGGTTGCTGAGGGCTTTACCGGCACCATTACCGACCCTGCCGATATAGTCCAATATAAGATTGGCGTGCAATCTGGCACAGTGCAGGATGATTGGGTGACCACAGAGCTAATTGAAACTGGCTTAATGCCCGAAAGCAAGCTTTCGCGTTATGAGCGCGTGGACCAGGCTGCCCTGGACTTGCAAGCCGGCCGCATTGACGTTTTGGTGGCCGATTCCGTGCCAGCCCAGGCGCTGATCAAGCAGTTTGGCGGCTTCAAGATCGTCTATGAGGTCCAGCTCTATACCGGCCCGATCAACATTGTCCTTCCCGAAGGGGATAAAGCCCTACGCGATGAAGTCAACAAAATCATCAAACAGCTACAGGATGAAGGCTTTATTGATCAGCTGGCTGTCAAGTATTTTAGCAAGTAAATGAGAAAGATAGGAATGGCCGCTAGAGGTTTGAAGCGGCCATTTGCTTCTATATTTTAAACAGGAGAGCAACAGCCGTTGGATATAGGTAGATTTTTTCAGTATATCGCCTCAGGAACTGCATATACCTTAGGTGTCACGCTGATTGCGCTGCCATCCGGGCTGATTTTGGGGATGCTCTTCGCCTTTCTGGCGGTTTATGCCGGAAAAATCGCTACTCGCTTTTTTAGCATCTACAGCACCATCATGCGCGGCATCCCGCCGATTGTGCTGCTATTTATCCTCTACTTTTTAATGTCCGGCGCCATCAACCTGACGCCTTTCTGGGCTGGTTCAGTCTCTCTCGGCATTATCAGCAGTGCCTACCAAATGGAAATCTTTCGTGGAGCCATTCTCTCTGTCAGCGCTGATCAAATGATGGCAGCTCGGGCGATTGGCTTGAGCAAGATCCAGGCGATTCGCACTGTAATTTTTCCCCAGATGATTCGCATCGCAATCCCTGGCTGGTCGAATGAGGCTGCCATCGTGATTAAGGACTCTTCATTGGTCTATGCCATTGGCGTGCCCGAAATTTTGCGCCGCGCTCAGCTCATCAGCGCCAGCACACAGCAGCCGTTCTTAGCATACACGACTGCTGCTTTCATTTATTTTACGCTGGTGTTCATCACCAACCGTTTGCTCAACCGGGCGGAGCAAAAATTGACTATTCCCAGCAATCCCTGAGCCTTTGGAGCCACACCGCATGATTAAACCCATTCTCACCGTAAAAAACCTCACCAAGCGCTATGGGGAGCACACCGTTTTCGAGAACATCAACCTCACGGTCAATGAAGGCGATACTATCGTGATTATTGGGCCCAGTGGCACGGGGAAAAGCACTTTCCTGCGTTGCCTGAATCTGCTGACTAAACCCAACGGCGGGCAGATCTGGCTGGATGACCAGGAAATCACGGCAAAGGATGTTGATGAAGATCAGGTGCGGCAGCATATCGGTATGGTTTTCCAAAACTTTTTACTTTTCAATCATCTGACCGCGTTAGAAAATGTTAAATTAGGCTTGATTCATGTCAAGCATATGTCCAAAGAGGCAGCTGAAGCCAAAGCGCGCGAAGAACTGGCTCGGGTAGGCTTGGCCGAGCAAGCTGACCATTATCCAGGGCAGCTCTCCGGTGGCCAGCAGCAGCGCGTCGGCATTGCCAGAGCGCTGGCCATGGATCCACGCATCATGCTCTTCGATGAGCCTACTTCCGCGCTTGACCCAGAGCTGATTGGTGAGGTGCTTGAGGTGATGCGCAAACTTTCCTTCGAGGGCATGACCATGATTGTTGTGACCCACGAAATGGGCTTTGCGCGCGAAGTTGCAGACCGCATTGTGTTCATGGAAAAGGGGCAAATCGTCGAGGAAGGCACACCAGATCAGCTCTTTTACCATCCCCAACACGAACGCACACGGGAGTTCTTGTGGAAAATCACCGAGCTTTACGGTAAGAAAGAAAAAGAGGCTTAAGGTGGAATGGTTCCAGCTGCTGCAACGCTTCTTTGGCGACTTTATGCAAGGCGCTGGCGTCACCTTGGAGCTCACAGCCGTTGGCTTGCTGATAGGCTTTGTGTTGGGGTTGGCTTTAGCCTTAGCCAAAACTTTCGGCGCACCAGGCGTGAGCAAATTTGCCACAGGTTATATCGAGCTCTTCCGTGGGACGCCCTTGCTCGTGCAGCTCTTCCTGATTTACTACGGCTTGCCTTCTCTGGGCTTGACGCTTTCGCAAACCCTTTCTGCTTACCTGGCGCTCGGGCTAAATAGCGCTGCGTACCAAGCCGAATACCTGCGCGGCGCCATCCAGGCAATCGGAGATGCGCAGATGATGGCGGGGCGCTCCATTGGGCTTTCGCGCTGGCAGACAATTCGGCTGGTGATCCTCCCCCAAGCCTTGAGGTTAGCCTTGCCGGCTTGGTCCAACGAACCCATTTCGCTGCTCAAAACAACAGCGGTCGTGTTCCTGATCGCTGTGCAAGACCTGATGGCTAAAGCTAAGCGGGCAGCTACCACCACCTATAACCCTATCGGCAGTTACATCGCGGTGGCTGTCATTTATCTGGTCATGGTCTTTATCCTCGATGCCCTGCTCAAATGGTTAGAGCGGAAAACCAAAATCCCTGGGCTGGAAACGGACACCAATCCAGCTTAATGACCTATTCAGATCCGGAGGGGGAAATAATAAATCACTATTGGAAATACTCAAAAATATGTCATTGCTTCTATTTAAATCATAACTTTTTGTGCTAAAATATAAACGTCCAGCAGGAATTGAAGCATTTAGATACTACTTCAAACGGAAATTAACACAATTCAGTACCATTGTTCATTTATTTTGTGAATATTTTCACAGAAAGGACTGGTCTATAGCGGATTCGTGTTTCGTAGCCGTATATCGGCAGCCAAATTTAAATGATTGCTTTCTGATTTTGTCGATATTTTTAGGATTGTTTGAAAGGAGCCTTTGATGAATCAGCACAAGTTTTTTACTTTTATGATTGTCCTCAGTCTGCTCCTGCTTACTTTAGGGCAAGCGTCAGTTCCACGGCACGTCAGTGCACAGACTGAAGAACCCCCACTGGTGGACCAAACCATCGGACTTGAACCCCAAACAGAAGGTGTGGAATCCCTCATAGAGGTTCCCTACTTTGGAACCCAGGGCTTTAATCGCGTTTTGGATACCTTCAACCGGGCCGATGGTCCTCTGGGCTCAGCATGGACCACACGAAACGATTCTTGCAGTATCAGCGATCACACGGCGATGTGTGGTTACCTTGGATTAGCCACGTTTAATCCTTATGCCGGGCTCGGTGATTCCGCCGAAATGGATGTGGCAGCCGTTGGTACGAATGTCCAATATGCTGCCTTGGTGCTCGACTATGGCGCCGGCGTTTCCAATCTTTTTCTCAAAGTTCAACAGCAAAATTCCACCGGTGCTTTTGAATTTGCCGCTTGTTATACTGGTAATAATGAAGGCGCATTTGGGCTTGGGTTTTTTGCCCTCACCTCGAGTTTTGTTACCGCACACATGAAAGCCATGCGTATTGGGGATACCGTGATGCTTAAATTTACCAATATCGATGGCGGTACCCAACCAGACCAAGTTTATATATGCAATGGCGCTCCAGCGCGCGAAGGAACTGGAATTGGCATCGCTGGTTACAACAACGTCTCGCGGATGGATAATTTCGGGGTGAATTCTGGCAAAGTATATCTTACGAGTTTGGATATCGGAGGTGACGGAGGGGATTTGTTTGCTGCATATGATCCCGCCTTAGGGAGTTGGACAGAGCTAAACCGTTTTGAAACCGGCTGCCAGTTAGCAGTGAACTCAAAGGGTGAGCTTTATGCTCATGATTACGCAACGAATGAAATTGTAAAATATGAACCTCTTTCCGATTCATGGATAGACATCATGACTGGGCCCACTGGCTTTAGCGGGAATTACTGCAACCTTGAAGTGACAGATAATGGCCAGTTCCTCTTAACTTCCTCTGATTCAACTACACTATGGCACAGCACAGGTCCAGGCACCTGGAGTTCAATTACCCTTCCGTTCTACGGGAATGCGATGGGGGATTACGACCCAACCACCGGGCAGTATGTGATCGGTCAACAAGAGACGACAAATGCACATTTGATTAATCTGGAGACATGGGGAATAACAGATTTTACATCGTCGATTTTTAATGGCGAACGTGCCCGTGTGAGCTCAGTATTGGATGGGAAATACTACTTTGAAGCGGAGGGAAGTGATATACACTACTTTGACCTCAGTAACCCATCAGCGCCACCGGTAGACACCGGAATTAGTGGTCCTTGGTATGGCAGTTCGGCTGCAGATCGCGATAATCGCGTGATTTACCTTGCAGATATTGATACAAAACCCTTTTGGGTATACAATCCTGCGGCAAATACCCTCACAACGCTTCCCTCTTATCCAAACTCAGCCAACATGTGGCATTCCAGCATCGCTTATGCCTGGTATTACACTGATCTCCAAGTAAACCCTCTCGAGATTGAGACGCAGCAATGCCAGAATTGTATAAAATCTCAATCCTTAGAATTATGTAATTTAGGGAACATTCCAGCAGAATGGAACCTTGAAGAACTCGCAATGGCCGCATTCCAACACGGAGACAGCTTTATACCGGTGAATATTGCTGGGGAGTCAACCACGGAAAGCAGCCGGTTGAGTTTCTCATCCCCCAATCCAACCCCTAAGGTTGAGGCTGAACAAGCTTCACCGGAAGCAAGTGTTTTGTGGGATCAACCATTAAGCACTGTAAATACTAACGCTTACGTAAATCAAGATTTTCCTGACTATCCAACCTCCAGCAGCTTTTTAGCCGACGATTTTGTTAATCCGACGGGTTGGGAATTGGAAAAGATATACATTCCAGGAGATTTTTGGAGTGGCGGATCATCCTTCACGCCCGCAACCGGTTTGACGTTCCAAATTTATGCGGATAATGCTGGCATTCCAGCTGGTGACCCAAGCGGCGGCGGTATTCCACCGGCGTGGACGCTAACGCTTCCGCCAACCGATCCCCAGCTGACCTATAGTATGGGAACGAGCGGATACCTTTCGAACATAACGCTTACACTCAATTCACCCGTAAATGTGCCAGCTGGACATTGGTGGCTGGTGTTTTACCCCACGATGAGTTTTTCTGGTGGTGGGCAATATGGCCGGCAGCCGTCAGATACGACCAACGGTTACACTACCCAGTTTATCAACCCCGGCAATGGATTTGGGTTTGGAGCAACCTGGCAAAGTTGGTCGGTAATAGGTCCTGCCCAGCAAGATATGGCTTTTCGGCTGGAAGGTTCCTTAATCGATATACCCTGGCTTTCAGAGCAGCCAACCAGCGGCACTTTGGAGCCAGGAGATTGCCAGGGAGTTCAAGTAACATTAGATTCACATGGTATGAACCCTGGCATATATCAAGGAAGATTGGTCTTGCACAGCAATGAACCATTGCAAGCAGTAGTTGAAGTAAACGTGCAAATGCAAGTAAATGGCTGCGTTTACTTACCACTCTTGACAAAGTAACTTAAAACATTAATCGGAAAAGCGCGCTCAAACTAGAGCGCGCTTTTTCATGGTGCACTTCCGAATCCTTAAAGGTTCGTTTGGCTTTCTAGCTTTGTGGTTCTTGTGGTTTGCTCTCTTCCGGCTCTAGAGGCGCTTCAGGTGCTGGTTCGCTCGGCGGTACT
>DNSH01000069.1 GCA_003499715.1 Candidatus Mesolinea sp.
CTAACCCTCGACTAATGCTTTCCCGTTCTTGATCTGCTAATCGTGTGTATCTGTTTTTCTGCATACGAATGATTTTATCTCCTCATCCGTTGTATTAAATTATTGATTCCAAACTACAAAATTATCAAATAATATTTCTACAGGTACTTCATCAAAACTGCTGCCAATCAAACCGACATCTCCATAGGGAACCTCTAGAGCTTCCACCTCTGCAACCAAACTTCCGTTTACCCATAACTGCAGCGCGCTGCTTGCGCATTCAGCTTTGAGATGGTTGTACTCGGGGTCAATTCTAGCTTGATTTTCTGCGCTGGCGAGCGTGAGGCGCTTGCCTTGCTGGTAACGGAATATCTCCACATACCCAACGCCGCCAATTGTTAGCGCATAAAAGTTATTCACGTCGCTATAGCCACAAATAATGCCATACGCAGCTTGGACTGTGCGGGGGTTTTGCCAAGCATCAACTTCGACGATGATATCTTTATCGAAATATTGGTAAGGATTAGCCCAAATATCCTGCTGGGGCGTTGCCAGGGTGATGCGGTACTTGCCATCAGCGTAATCCGTGCTGTTCCCGCCTTGGTTGGTGCGATCCCAGCCGCTTTTAGGGTTGGAGAAGTCATCTTGAAAGAGGACTACATCCCATGCTTGCGTTGGTAGCGCAATTTCTGCCGCATCCTCTATGCCATTAGAGCAAGCACTGAGTAATATTAAGAGCGCAAGTGGGAGGATGAGCGAAATGTGACGGTGAATTTGCATTTTTCAATCATACCCGATCATGCATCAGCCATTATGTATCTTTTGAATATTGCGTTAAACAGTAACCGATTATTAATCTACGAAGCCTTGACAAGCTGAAAACTTTGCTTAAAATCAGCAAAACTTCCACACGGGATTCGGTAATTAATAACAAATTATTACTGTAGTAAAATTTACCGTATCGAACCAAAAAAACAATATAATTATTGTGAAGTTTGTTTTTCTGGTTTCCTAGTGTATAGGAGGCAACAATTATGGAAATGCCCTTCGAAAGGAAGAAACACCGATTAGGTCTTCTCTACGGGCTGGTTGCGGGGGTAGCCTTCTCTTTCTTTGCGTGGGGCTTGGATGCCATTAGGCTCGCTAATGCTCACGTTGCTTACCCCTTTGCTAAATTTGTGCCCGCGCTAATCCTCTGCGGTTTGGTTGGCGCTGCAATCGGATGGCTGACAATTCGCCTCAATCGCTGGTATATGACGGTCATTCTCTGGCTGGTGTTTGCTGTTTTAGGGGTTTGGTTAATGCTCTGGCTGCCAATTGAATTCAGCGCCGAATTTTTAAGCCGTCAGTCTCCCATCTTTGCTCAACGCATTGCTTATCCAATGATTAATGGTGTAGACCAATTCCGCATCATCGGCATGCTGGTGGTCGGTGTGTTGATGTTGATTTGTGGTAGCATAGAAAGCACCGTTGTTGAGCATGCTCTTTCCACCGCTAATGGCGGGGTAATCACGATTGTTTTAATTTGTGTGCTCCTCATGGGAATTGCCGGCTTAGGCGTAGATGACATGATCAACAAACCCTTCCGGGAACCCGTGCAGGTGCTCGATGACCTGTTCGACTTTGCTATTGCTAATCACGGCAAAGAAGTGGATATAACTTTAGCTCGCAAAAAGCATCTCAGCGCTGTGGAAGATATCACCGATTTGCTTTTGGTCGATGGGCGTCGAATCACGCTAATTGGATTCGATCCCATGCTCGGGCAATTGGATTTTCTGGTCGATTTTCATGGGACCTGGGTGCGCTGTACGACGATTTACTCTCAACCGACCGATTGTGTATTAGTTGAGGAGCTATCCCATAAATATTATTCTTCGCCCGTGGAAAAGGCAGAATATCTTTTTTGGGGAATTGTCAATAGACGCCAATCAGATTTAGTGAGTTGTGGTATATAATTAATGTTCACAAGATTCAACCGTATTAGAGCCAATTTTTATCATGGTTCCTCTAGATTAAAAAGTGAAGAACCATACAAGGAATTAGCATGAATGATAAGTTGTTAGAAGTCGAAGGACTGGAAACCCAATTTAATACACCCGATGGTGTTGTCCATGCGGTAAATGGCGTTTCTCTTGAACTGCATGAAGGTGAGACACTTTGCCTGGTTGGCGAGAGTGGCTGTGGAAAAAGTGTAACAGTGCTTTCCATCCTGAAGCTGATTCAATCGCCCCCAGGCAAGATTGCAGCAGGAAAGGCATTCTTTAAGGGAGCAGACCTTTTAGCCATGGGTAATGAGGAGATTCGCCAGATTCGCGGTGGACAAATCAGCATGATCTTCCAGGATCCGATGACTTCTTTGAATCCGATTATGACCATTGGTAAACAGTTAGAAGAACCGATGCTATTGCATCTAGGTATCTCGAAGAACGAAGCCCAAGAACGCAGCGTTAAGCTTTTGGAATCTGTTGGTATTCCGCAAGCCGCTGACCGTCTCAAAGATTACCCACACCAATACTCCGGCGGTATGCGCCAACGCGTAATGATCGCTATGGCGCTCTCGTGTAACCCACAGATTCTCATTGCCGATGAGCCAACCACAGCCTTAGATGTTACTATTCAAGCTCAAATCGTTGACCTTGTCGTGCGCTTAAGAGAAGAGTTAGGTATGGCAATTATCTGGATTACGCACGACTTGGGCATTGCAGCCAGCATTGCCAATCGAATTGCGGTAATGTACGGCGGTTTTATCATTGAGAAAGCCCCCGTTTCAGAACTCTATGCCCATCCTACACATCCCTACACGATTGGTCTGCTCAATAGCTTACCGCAGATCCAGGCACGCGGGCGCAAACGCTTGTATTCCATTGAAGGGATGCCCCCAGTGCTTTATCAGATGCCACATTCCTGTCCCTTCGCCCCGCGCTGTAAATGGGTTGTGGAGCACTGCTGGCACGAAAACCCTCCCCTTGATCCAATCGGTGATGGCCATGAGGTTGCATGTTGGGTTGATACGGTTACAGGAAAAGAGCGCTAATGAATAATAGTAACGAAGTATTAGTTAAAATCGAAGACTTGAAAATGTATTTCCCGATTTATCGGGGCGTGATCCGCCGGCAAGTTGGCTCAGTCCGTGCCGTCGATGATGTCTCCTTAGAGGTATATAAAGGCGAAACCTTAGGCCTCGTAGGGGAATCGGGTTGCGGAAAAACCACTTTAGGGCGCACGGTATTACAACTTTACAAGCCCACCTCCGGGCATGTCTACTATGAAGACGTTGATTTGACCAAGCTCAAGCCCGAAGCACAACGCCAAATGCGCAAGTATATGCAGATGATCTTCCAAGATCCGTATGCCAGCCTGAACCCACGTATGAGTGTGCGGGATATCATTGGTGACCCCATGGTTGCTTTTGGCGCAGCCAGCGGTAAGCAAATCGACGATCGTGTACGTGAATTATTACAACTCGTCCGCCTTGATCCTGAATATGCCAATCGTTATCCCCATGAGTTCTCTGGCGGTCAACGTCAACGCATTGGTGTGGCACGTGCCTTAGCAATGAATCCTTCTTTTATCGTTTGTGATGAACCTATCTCTGCTTTGGATGTTTCCATCCAAGCGCAAGTCGTCAATCTGCTCGAAGATTTACAACGCGACCTGGGCCTCACTTACTTATTTATCGCTCATGACCTCTCGATGGTGCGCCATATTAGTGACCGCGTCGCGGTTATGTATTTGGGCGTAGTGGTAGAACTTTCGGACCGGAATGAAATTTACTACAACTCATTACACCCTTACACAAAAGCTTTGCTATCAGCTATCCCTGTGCCCGATCCAGCCTATTATGAGACCCATCAACGTATTATCCTTGAGGGTGATGTTCCCTCTCCCGCTAACCCACCATCCGGGTGCCGTTTCCGCACCCGTTGTCCCATTGCCATTGATGAGTGTGCTTTAGAACGACCAGAATTACGTGAAGTTATTCCGGGGCACTTTGTGGCGTGTATTCGGGTCAACCCTGAAGAAGTTCAACATAAGGAGGTGATTGATCAGGAAAGCTTATGAGTTCAATTTCGTTGTATCAGTTCGTTAAAAACTTTTTTCAATTCTCTAAAGGAGGAGAATCACTATGCGTAAACTATATTTGATCATTGCACTGGTTCTGGTTGCAAGCTTGGGTTTAGCTGCGTGCGGCGGTACAACCACGCCTGTAACCACTACCGAAGCTCCAGCGGAAACCGAAGCACCGACGGAAAAACCGGCTGAAACCGAAGCGCCGACGGAAGAACTAACTGAGGTTGCCGAAGAGCCTGTTTCTTTGAACCCGTATATCGGTTCAAACAAGTTGGATGGCAATGGCGTTCCGCCAACCTTCTTTGATGATGTCCACATTCGCAGAGCATTTGCTTATGCGTTTGACTGGGATACCATTATCAATGAGGTTTATCAAGGCGAAGCCGTCCAATCCAAAGTCCTTTCTCTGCCCGGCATGCCTGGCTTTGACCCTGATGCCCCGCACTACTACCTGGATCTAGAGAAATCCGCGGAAGAGTTCAAGCTCGCTGATGTCGACAAAGACGGTATCCCCGCTGGTGAGGACCCTGATGACGTCTGGGAGATGGGCTTCCGTCTGCAGATGCTCTACAACACAGGCAACACTACCCGCCAGATTATTGCTGAGATTTTGCAGCAAAACCTCGCTGAAGTCAACAGTAAATTCACCATCGAAGTCCTC
>DNSH01000074.1 GCA_003499715.1 Candidatus Mesolinea sp.
ATCTCAGTGTCGATATGATTGCTCCATCGGCGCCCGGAAAATACACGGCGTACTTTATGCTCGTCAATCAAAATGGCGTACGCTTTGGTACCGGTTCTGATGCAAAAGGTGCTTTCTGGGTAAATATCGAAGTGACCCAAGCAAAGAATGTTTTCTATCACTTTGCTTCTGAGGCATGCAAAGCCTCCTGGTCCAGCAATGCTACTGGTACACTTAGCTGCCCAGGGAAAACAAAAGACGTTAATATCGGTTATGTCATCCCTCAAGGCGAACCAATTCGTGAGGATGGCGCTAAGGAAAATGAACCAGGGCTGATTACCCGACCCGACAACACGGCGGCAGGTTTCATTACGGGTTACTACCCCTTCATTGCCATCAAAAATGGGGATCGGTTTAAGGCAACTATCATGTGCGAAGGCGGCATGACCAAGTGCGATATCTACTTTACCGTCCAATACCGCGTGGGGAGCGATTCCGTGCAAACCCTCGGTCAGTGGCACGAAGTTAATGAAGGCATGTGGACGCGTGTTGATATAGACCTCTCAGCTTTGGATGGAAAGAATGTTCAATTTATCCTTACGGTAAATAATGGCGCTGATAGTTCGCAAAATAGCGGTCTATGGCTCAACCCAATCATTTACCGTCCCTAGTCTAACTGCAGATCGATCACCAAGCAGGCTACCTCTTCTGGCAGTCTGCTTTTTAATTGAGATATGAGCAAATCTCAGCCTGCAGGGTGGTAAAATGAAACAAATCAAGTCAAGCATAAAGAAAGGATTCAAAATATGTCCACACGAAAACCCATTGTCGCTGGTAACTGGAAAATGAACAAAACCATCAAAGAAGCCCGCGAGCTGATCCAGGGCATCTTGCGTGAGGTTCAACAGATTGATGCTGTCGAAATCATCATTTGCCCACCTTACGTTTGCTTAGAGGCTGCCAAGCAAGAGACTGAAGGCAGCAATATCAAGGTAGGCGCGCAGAATATGCATTGGGAAGCCAAGGGTGCTTTTACTGGCGAAATTTCCGCAGGAATGCTTGTTGACTTGTGTCAATATGTCATCATTGGTCACTCTGAGCGACGCGCCATGTTTGGGGAGACCAACGAAACGGTGAATAAAAAGATTCATGCTGCACTCCAAGCTGGCCTCAAACCGATTATGTGTGTGGGGGAGACTCTCGAAGAAAACCAAGCTGGCAAAACTGCAGCTGTAGTGGAAGGTATGGTGCGTGAGGGCTTGAAAGGTGTAGACCCAACCGAGGCGGAGAACTTGGTGATAGCCTACGAACCTGTGTGGGCGATTGGTACAGGTTTGGCTGCTACACCAGAAGGAGCAAATGCTGTACAGCGCGATGTCATCCGCCCAGTGCTCCGCGAGCTATTCGGAGAGGAAAAGGGGAATGCCATGCGCATTCTGTATGGCGGCTCGGTAACCCCAGCCAATGCAGCTGAGCTCTTTGCTCAGTCCGATATCGATGGGGGCTTGATTGGCGGCGCCAGTCTCAAATCTGACTCCTTTAGCGCGATTGTCAAAGCTGCGCTGTGAGTAGCGTACATGCCTGCCGGTGAAAACTTCCGGCAGGCTTTTTTTATTTAAGTTTCAGAGGAGATGCCGCAAAGCAGTTTATATCTAAATTTGAATACGCGGGGGATAGTTGTAGACGCTAGCTATACTTGTAACATTTCATTAAAACGAGCAAATATATTTGTGATACGATTTTATTCTACGGAAGTCATGATATGGAAAAAACCGCGTCCTCAGAAGCTCCACAAAATACCTTACGACCCGGGACGATGCAAGAGCTATCCCTCCCGGAACATTTCAATGAGCTGCGCAAACGCTTATTGATCATCGTGATTGGCTTAGTCGTGGGGGTGCTCGTCAGCTTTGCCTTTGCCGAGCGCGCTATCCAATTTTTGGCGGAGCCTATCGGCGGCTTGGAGAGCTTACAATCCATTGAAGTGACCGAGAACATGGGCGTATTTATGAAGGTTTCGCTGCTTTCGGGTTTTATCCTATCGCTGCCCCTCACACTCTACGAAATTATCGCGTACATCGTTCCTGGTTTAAAGCCGACGGAACGGAAATGGTTGTTTATTTCAATCCCAGCGTTTTTCTTCATGTTTGTGGCTGGGGTAGTATTTTCTTATGAGATAATGTTGCCGGCAGCGTTGCCTTTCCTGACGCAATTTCTTGGTGTCACAACAACACCGCGCCTATCCAACTATATTGGATTTGTGACCAACCTGATGTTTTGGATTGGTTTGATTTTTGAAACCCCACTGGTGATGTTCTTGCTCACCAAGCTACATATTGTTACCCCCAAGCTGCTGCTTAAGGGGTGGCGAGTGGCGGTGATTGCCTCGGCAGTCTTGGCGGCGATGATTACCCCGACGGTCGACCCTGTCAATATGGGATTGCTAATGGCGCCGATGCTTGGGTTATACTTATTAAGCGTATTGATGTCCGTCTTTGCGCAGTAGAAAATTGGAGGTTCTTATGTTTGGTGGTAGATTTGGTCTCCCTGAGATCATTGTCGTCCTGGTGATTGTGCTCTTGGTGTTTGGTGTGGGGCGCATTTCCAAGGTCTCCGAAGAGTTGGGAAAAAGTGTGCGCTCTTTCCGCAAGGGCTTGAGCGGTGAAGAGGAAGAAAACAAGGAGAACAAAGAAAACGAAGAAAACAAAGAGAACAGTCAAGATACACAAGTTTGATATGCCTGTGCCTTGCTGTAATGATGCTCGATGGAAATTCTCAATATTGGTCCATTAGAACTGCTGGTTATCCTCGTCCTAGCAGTATTGATGTTTGGACCGGATGACTTGGTTAACTTTGCACACAAAGCCGGCCGCTGGATTTACAACCTGCGCAAGTCCGAGCTTTGGCAGGAAATTGTGGGTACCACCAAAGAGATCCAGGAATTACCCCAGAAAATTATGAAAGAGGCAGAGCTTGAGGAAACGATAAAGGAAATCAACGCCCTGAATCAGACTCTGCTCAACCCGGAGCTTCCGAAGAAGGCAAACGATGCCGTTATTACGGATCCCCCGCTTGCGCAAGCTGCCGAGGAACACCATGAAAGTGCGCCTAAAGACACGCTTGGAAGCTAATAACTGCTTTTCATTGCATACATAGCGTCTAAACACTTACATTGTGTTGTGTTTTCCCTAAATGTTTCCCATTCGCATTAAAATGAGCGAGTTTTGGCATCGCATGAATTTTATTTATATTAGAATAGGAAAGATGAAGGGAAAATGATGGAAACTAGCCAAATCATCCTCATTGCTTTTATTTTAAGCCTTGTGCTATATAACTATAGCGGGTTATATGTTTCCAGAAAGTATGACGCCAAGATTCCGTTTTGGTCGACAATTCTTAAAGGCCACGACCCTACCTTTTACCTGGTTTATGGCTCTTACTTGGCTTTAGTGATTGGTGCTGCATTGGCAATTATCACAGAGCGCTTTCAGCTACCCCTTACGATTGCAGGTTTTGGGGTGATTCTTGTGAGCATCATCATTAACCTCTTGGCGCGGCAGGAATTGGCACGGAATTGGTCACCACTCGCCGGCACGAGCGTGGAGCAAAGCCTGATCAAAAGCGGGATTTATGCTCACATCCGGCATCCTATTTACACCTCAGGGATTTTGCTTTCGCTTGGTCTTGCCTTGGTTACCAGCAGCCTGGGAGGTTTAGCTCTCTTTATACTTGCCGTAATCGCATTCGTAGTTCGCATTAATGCGGAGGAAAAAGCTTTGCTCGCCAAGTTCGGCGTTGAATACCAGGAATATGCTCAGAACACTGGCGCATTGCTCCCTAAATTACACTAGACTCGAGGTAAGGGCTGCCTTGACAAGCACCTTCAAATTCCTATAATTACGCTATCAACGGTGAACGAGGAAAGTAACTCAGCGGGACCCATCAGGGAGGCGCTGCCCCAGACTGAAAGCAGTGCCAGGTAAACGCTGGAGGAAGTTCCCTCGGGAGTTGTGCGGGTGAAGCGCTAGTAGTCCGCACCGGGGTTTCCCGTTATAGAATACCTTGAGTGGGTTGCACAAGCAGCCAACAAGGGTGGTACCACGGCAGACTTGCCCGTCCCTTGAACGGACGGGTTTTTTATTGCCTGTTATTATAAGGTTGCGATGAGGTAAAAATGACAGATAGAGAAGCACAGCTGGAACAAGAAAAAATAGCAGCACTTACCGCATTGGAAGAGGTTGTGAGCACTGAAGCGTTAGAAGCCTGGCGCGTTGCGCATTTAGGTAAATCCTCACCAGTGATGCAAGCCTTCTCCGATTTGGGTAAGCTGCCTGCGGAAGAACGTCCGCTGGTTGGGCGGGCTGCGAATGCCGTCAAGCAAGCGCTGGAGAGCGCTTATGCAGTCAAAAGCGAGCAGCTAAGGCAGGCAGAACTGGAGCGCGTTTTAGCTAGTGAACGTATTGATGTAACCCTGCCTGGCAGAGCCGTGCAGCGCGGTCGCCTGCATCCGCTCAACCAAACCTTGCGCGAGGTCTGCCAGATTTTCCGCGATATGGGCTTTCAGATCTACCGCTCCCCAGAAGTGGAAACGGATGACTTTAACTTCACTTACCTCAATATACCGCCTTACCACCCTGCCCGTGACATGTGGGACACTTTTTACACCGATAAAGATGGCGTGCTCTTGCGCACGCACACTTCTCCTGGGCAGATTCACATTATGCGCGAGCGCGCGCCCGAACATATTCGCGCTATCTTGCCTGGTACGACCATGCGCTATGAGCAGCTGACTGCCCGCTCGGAGATCGAGTTCATTCAAGTGGAAGTGCTGGTAGTCGGCAAGGGCATTACTTTTGCAGATATGAAAGGCACGCTGATTGACTTTGCAGCCCGCGCTTTTGGCAAAGATGCCCGCACGCGTTTGCGCCCCTCATATTTCCCTTTTACTGAGCCCAGTGCGGAGATGGACGTGGAGTGCTTTGTGTGCGGAGGAGAGGGGTGCAATGTGTGCAAAGGTACCGGATGGTTGGAGATCCTCGGCTGTGGTATGGTGCACCCTACGGTGCTTGAATATGGCGGTTATGATCCGCAGGAATTTTCGGGGTTTGCCGCTGGTATGGGCATCGACCGTTCGACGCTCATGCGCTACCGCGTGGATGATATCCGCCACTTTCGCAATAATGACATACGCTTCTTGGAACAATTTTAAAGGCTGGAGAGGACCGGATGAAAGCACCTTTAAGCTGGATCAAAGATTATATAGACGTAGATGGCTTGAACATAGAGCAAATTGCCCACTGCCTTACTATGGTTGGATTGGAAGTGGAAGGCATTCGGCTGGTAGGTCTGCCCAAACCGGAAGCTGAGCGGCACGAGTTCAAATATGAGGGCTTAACGTGGGATCGGGAAAAGTTTGTGGTGGCTGAGGTGCTGGAAGTACTCCCCCATCCGAATGCGGACCGGCTGGTGCTTTGCCGCCTCAATGATGGCACGCAGGAGCTCATCATCCTCACCGGTGCACCCAACCTTTACCCCTATAAAGGCAAAGGCGAGTTAGCGCAGACGCTTAAGGTTGCCTACGCCCGTGAAGGCGCCATGCTTTATGACGGGCATCAGCCTGGGCAAGTGCTCACCAAACTCAAACGAGCTGTTATCCGCGGAGTGGAGTCCTTTTCTATGATTTGCTCTGAAAAGGAACTTGGCATCTCGGATGAGCACGAAGGGGTGATCATCCTGGATGCGGATGCGCCCGTAGGAACGCCGCTCGTGGATTACATGGGCGATGCGGTTTTTGATATTTCCATCCTGCCTAATATGGTGCGTGACGCTTCTATGCTTGGAATTGCCCGCGAGTTAGCTGCGGTCACTCACCGAGAGCTGCGCTTACCCCAAGGTATTCCCTTGCCCCAAGGGGATGCGCTGAGCAAACGTGTCAGCTTAGAAGTGCTCAATCCGGAGCTCAACCCCCGCTTTATGCTCGGAATGGTGGAGAATGTGCAGGCGCAACCCAGCCCTTATTGGGTGCAGCGCCGGCTGAACTTGGCGGGCATGCGCCCCATTGACGCGCTGGTGGACGCTACAAACTACACCATGTTGGAAACAGGCGAGCCGCTGCACGCTTTCGATTACGACCTGCTGCGCAAGCGCGCCGGTGGCAATCCGCCGAGCATCATCACGCGTACGGCACAGCCAGGCGAAACGCTGACCCTCTTGGATGGCACGGTTCAACCGTTAGATGAGAGAATGGAGGTCGTTGCAGATAGCGCAGGACCGCTTTCCTTAGCGGGTATTATGGGCGGGATGGACTCGGGTATTACCTCGCAAACTCAGCATGTGTTGCTGGAAGCAGCCTCGTGGAATTTTATCAACATCCGCCAGACTCTAAGTAAACTGAAGATTCCCAGCGAAGCCGGCTGGCGCTTCAGCCGCGGGGTGCATCCCGCATTGGCAGAGCAAGCCTTACGCCTCTGCCTGCAGCGCTTGCTCGCCTGGGGTGGCGGAAGACTTGTTGAAGGGGTTCTGGATGCCTATCCACTCCCGCCGCAAGACCCGGTCGTCACCCTGACAGAAGAGGAAATCATCAGCCGCTTAGGAGCACCTGTCTCCTTGGAAGAAGCAGCGGGCATTTTGGAAAGGTTGGGTTTTGAATGCACGTTGCAAGAGGACAAACTTAGCGCTAAAACCCCGCCCATCCGCCTGGATATTGGCGAAGGTTTAATTGGCAAAGCTAGCCTGGTGGAAGAAATTGCCCGCATCTACGGCTATGAGCGCATCCCCTCGAAGCGCTTAGCAGTTGAATTGCCAGCGCCGGTATTTGATACGAAGCTCGAGGCGGAAGAGCGCATCCGCGAAATTCTAGTGAGCTTAGGGCTCCAGGATACGGTAGCTTACCGCCAGACCTCTCCCCAGCGCGAGGCGCGCATTCTGCCTAACCAATCGATCGATCCAAAACATGAATATGTGCGTATCAAGAACCCTATCACCCCTGACCGCACAGTCATGCGCACGAGCGGGCTTGCCACGATGCTGGAGCTGCTGGAATATAACAGCAAGTTTCGCCCAAGTTTAGCGCTATTTGAGATTGGGCCGGTATTCCTGCCTGTGGAAAGCCAGTTGCTGCCAAACGAGGCGCTGCGCTTGACGGTTGGCCTGGCTGGCTTGCGGGAAATCCCCACTTGGCAGACCAAAACACCGGAACAGCGGGACTTCTTCGACCTTAAAGGTGTGCTGGAAGCGCTGCTCAAGGGTTTGCATATCCCGGAGGTAAATTTCCGCCCCACTGAACGCCCTACTTTTCACCCGGGTAAATGCGCCGAGGTCCTCTCTGGCGAGCGAGTGCTGGGCGTTTTCGGAGAGCTGCACCCTATGGTGCAAGAGCATTATGAATTTGAGGCACTCCCGGTTTTAGCTGCGGAATTAGATGCTGACCTGCTCGTAGCCCTCAGCCGGGTAGAGTTCGAGCACCAGCCGCTTTCTAACTACCCGGCAATGGTTGAAGATATTGCCGTGATCGTACCCGAGGAGGTTTCAGCTGCTGCACTGGAAGCAGCTATTCGCCAGGCTGGCGGAAAATTACTGGTAAATGTGCGCTTGTTCGACATCTTTCGCGGCGAAAAGCTTGGGCTAGGGAAGAAGAGTATGGCTTATCAGCTGACTTACCAAGCCTTCGACCGCACGCTTACCGACAAAGATGCTGAAACCATTCGCAATCGCATTGTGCGGGCACTCGCGCGTGAATTTGGGGCAGTGCTGCGTAGTCAGTAAAACTTTGAAGGGTTTATGATTATTCTAAAGATGCTCACCTGAAAGGAGCAAGGCGTGGCTGAAGCAAAAAAGAAATACCAAGTGATTTTTCATGTCGATAATTTTGATGAAAAGCGCATCACTATGGCTTTCAATAACATTGTTAACCTCATGGACGATATGCGCCTTGAAGAGCTGGAAATCGAGCTCCTCGTGAATGGGCCGGCTATCCAAGCCTTTCGCAAAGATAATCAGACAGTTGCGGACCGTGTCCGCCAGCTTGCTGCCCGGGGCGTCAATGTGATGCTCTGCCGCAATGCCATTCATCTCTACGAAATCCCCGAGGACGAATTGGTAGAAGAGAGGCAGATCGTCCCGGCAGGCGTGAGTGAACTGGTGCGCCGGCAGGCTGAGGGCTGGGCGTACATTCGGCCGTGATGTAAAAAGTGGCGGGAACAGCTGCTAATAAAAATGGAAACGTTATGACCTTAGAAAATCAGGATGATATTCAGCGCTTACGGGCAGAATACGCCCGGCGGGAAGAAGATGGCATCTCTGCAATAAAGTACAGCCGCTTCAATCCAGTTCAACTTTTTCTGCTGCAAAGCCGAGAAAGAGCGCTGCTCCAACTTTTACGAAAACACAACATTACAGACCTTGGCAACTTATCCATCTGCGAGATTGGCTGCGGTAGGGGCGGTGTTTTGCAAGAATTTCTTACCTTTGGTGCGGATCCTCAAAAGATTTTTGGGATAGATTTACTCTATCCGCGCTTGACCGAGGCAGAGAGTCGATTACCACTTTCATGCTTTGCTTGTGCAGATGGGCAGATGCTGCCATTCCCATCTCATTCCTTTGACCTCATGCTGCAATTTACGGCTTTTTCCTCAATCCTTAGCCCCGAGGTGAAGCAAGCCATGGCAGAGGAGATCTTGCGCGTGCTGCAACCGCAAGGGATCTTGGTTTGGTATGATTTCTGGTTGAACCCCACGAATCCACAGACCAAGGGCATCCCGCCTAAAGAAATTGCAGCCTTATTCCCCCAGTGCGTTCTGGAATTCCATAAGATTACCTTAGCTCCTCCGCTTGCCCGTAGAGTCGTGCCATTTTCCTGGCCGTTGGCAATGATGCTCGAATCAATCAAACTCTTTAATTCCCACTACCTTGTTTTCATTCAAAAAGAATCATAGAAGCGGTGCTTTATTGAACTTAAGAGCTTATTTGATTGAGTTTCCTTTTGTGAGTACCGTCGATCGAGGCTTTCTGTGGCTGGTCCCGCGGCACTTACCTGGAACAGCCGGAAAACCGGCATGTGGCAGATGTGGCGCTGCAGCTTTTGACCGGAGCAGCGTACCTGGCACGTGTGCGCTTGCTTGGGCTTTTGGGGGTGGAACTACCGGCAGCACTGCGCAGATATCGCCCAGAAAAGCCGCTATCTTAAACATGGAACTTCTATGAGTGTGGAAATCTTTTTATTCAATGTGTGTGTTATAATGTGTTTATGAAACCCTAAGAACCAACCAACGCTCACCCCGGTTGGTTCTTTTAATTTAATCTCTTTCTGAAAGGAGCCCTATTGATGCAACCCCTCAACTTACCTGGTCCAAAGGCGCGAGCATTAATCGCTCGCGATAACGCTGTCATTTCACCCTCTTACCCGCGTGGTTATCCCTTCGTGATGGACCACGGTCGGGGTACCGAGGTCTGGGACGTGGATGGCAACCGTTTTTTAGATTTTGAAGCTGGCATTGCTGTGGCTTCCACCGGTCACAGTCACCCCCAGGTGGTTAAAGCCATTCAGGATCAAACCGAGAAGTTTATTCATATCTCCTCCGATTTTTACCACGAAAAGTGGATCACCTTAGCCGAAAAGCTAGCTGAAATTGCTCCGTGGAACGGACCTTCATCTTGCTTTATGACCAACTCAGGCACCGAAAGCGTTGAATCGGCGATCAAGCTAGCGCGTTATCATACCGGCAGCACCGAATTTATAGGTTTTTTGGGCGCCTTTCATGGGCGCACAATGGGGGCAGTTTCCTTTACAGCCAGCAAATCGCATTATAAAAACGGGTTCTTTCCTTTGATGAGCGGTGTGGTGCATGTGCCTTTCCCCAATCCGTACCGCCCTGTGCTCGAGCGCCGGCCGGGTATGGGACAAGGCGAAACCGTCGTTGCTTTCATTGAAGATGAAATCTTAGGCCGCCTGATGCCAGGTGAAGACGTCGCTGGCGTTTTAGTTGAACCCATCCAAGGTGAGGGTGGCTATATTTACCCTCCGGATGACTTCTTCCCAGCATTGCGAAAACTTTGTGATAAATACGATATATTGTTGATTGTGGACGAAGTCCAATCTGGCATGGGGCGAACGGGCAAGTGGTGGGCTATTGAACACTATGGCGTGGAACCGGATATCGTGCTCACTGCTAAAGGGATTGCTTCAGGGATGCCGCTGGGCGCCATGATCACGCGCAAAGAGCTGATGGATTGGCCCAAAGGTTCACATGGGAATACTTTTGGCGGCAACCCGGTTTCGTGCTCAGCTGCACTCGCGACCATTCAGCTAATCGAAGAGCAATATATGGAAAACACACGCGTGGTCGGGGCGTATTGCAAAGAAGCCTTGGAAGAGCTGCAAGCTAAGCATCCCAGTATTGGCGATGTGCGTGGCAAAGGCTTTATGTTGGGCGTCGAATTTGTGGAGGACAGCGAGAGTAAACACCCTGCTGAGAGCCTGCGCGATGATGTGGTCTATAAAGCTTTTGAACGTGGGTTGCTGCTGCTTGGCTGCGGTAAAAGCGTCATCCGCGTGACGCCGCCGCTTTCGACCACCAAAAGCGAGGTGGATGAGGCTATGCTGATCTTGGATGAGGCGATCAGCTTAGCGGAAAGAGAGCACGCCTTAGCCTGAGGGTTCTCGGCGAATAAGCTTTCTCTCATCTTTGATGTAACATACTGGTAACATGCGATAAAATAGAG
>DNSH01000150.1 GCA_003499715.1 Candidatus Mesolinea sp.
GAAGGAAGTAGAAGCGGGCGACGCACTTCGCATCGGCAATGTTCTCGAGTTTTTGCGGTTTTTGGAGAGGTCCAATCAAGCGCTTTGGAATTTCTTCTCCAGTAATTTGGAGAACTTGACTTTGAATAATCTCATGAGTCCATTTTTGTTGGGTGGATTGTTCCCTAACGGAGATGTTGTCATCATGCCAGCGGTAGAAGTGTAAAGACTCCTGCAAATTAGAGATTTTGTATTTTGGAACAATCTTAACCCACAAAGCGAAGTCTTCAGCATGAGGAGTCTCCGTTCTATAAGTGATATCTGGATCATCAAAAATTTGTTTTCTAATGAATACACTAGGGTGATTAACAGGAACACCAAAAAGAAGCTGCCATCGAACTAAGCCTGGTTGACTAGGGTTTTCCACTACCCTCTGTACCTTACCGTTATCTGTAACTCTTGTGCATGCTGTTCCTAAAACAGCAACATCTGGATGGCTATCCAGGAAGCGAACCTGCTTTTCGAACCGCTCGGGCAGGCACCAATCATCGGCATCCATGCGGGCGATGTACTTACCTCGTGCAATGGCTATGCCGTCATTCAATGATTGTACCAGCCCAAGGTTTGTGGTGTGAGTTAGGCGTACGATTCTGGTATCCTGATAAGAGTCTAAGATAGCAGAAGTCTGGTCGGTAGAGCCATCATCAATAATAATGAATTCAAAATCCTCGTAAGTTTGATTGAGAATACTATCGATGGCTTCCCGTAAAAAACGCCCACCGTTATAAACGGGCATAACCACACTGATTTTGGGGGACTCAATATTTTCCATATAAAAATCCAATTTAAACGTTGTAGGAAATCGAAATTTTTTCCTTACACCGTATCAATAAAGGTCTTTTCTACGCGGTTGAATATCACTGCGCCGATGAAAAGCACCACCAGCATGAATGCAGCGCTGTAGCCGAGCCGGGCCCAGGAAACCGTCCCCTGCCCAAGGAAGCCCGCGCGGAATGTCTCCACAATAGGGGTGATCGGGTTCACGAGTGCGACCCAGCGCCAGTTTTCAGGGATAGAGGAAACAGGATAGATCACGGGTGTGGCGTACATCCACAGCGAAACGCCAAAGCCGACCAGATAGTTCAGGTCACGGTATTTGGTGGTCAACGATGAAACGATAATGCCAAGGCCCAAGCCCAGCCCTGCCATCAGCAGGATAAGCAACGGCAAAGTCCATGCCCAGCTCGTGAAGCTGATGGCTGCGCCGCTTGCGGCAAAATAGGTGCGAAATCCCATGAACAAGGCAAATTGAATTGCCAGATTGATCATAGCCGAGATAACAATCGAGATGGGCATTACCAAACGGGGAAAGTAAACCTTACCGAATAGATGTGCGTTTTGGATAAAGGTCTGGGAAGTGCCAGTCAGGCAATTGGAAAAATAACTCCAGAGCACGGTGCCTGACATATAAAACAGCATGGGGGGCAGACCATCTGTGGAAAGCCGGGCGATATTACCGAACACGACTGTAAAAACGAGCGAGTTCAGGATCGGCTGGATGATGAGCCAAAGCGGACCGAGGATGGTCTGCTTGAAGCGTGAAACAAAATCGCGGCGGACGAACAGCACGATCAGGTCGCGGTAGCGCCAGACGTCCCCCAGCTGCAGGTCATACCACTTTTTGCGTGGAGTGATGACCAGATCCCATTCTTGTTGTTGCGTGGTACTCATTGTGCTTCTTTCGTTGTATCGTGGATGTATCCCATGGAGCCTTCATAAGAAATCATATCGCTTGGCATGGCGGATATTGCCCCGGAAGCTTTCAGTAGCTTTGCCATGACCTTCTCCGGTTTTAAATGTTTGAGGTAATATGCTCTCGCATTTTCTTCGAGGTAAAGACGGTAGTCTTTTTCATCTTTTATCAGCGCAATAGCATCTTCAATTGAGTCCTTACTGCCGTCAACGAAGTGGATATGTTTCCCATGTTCCAACGGCTCAGGTAATTCCTGGGGGATTTCTGTCGAAATGATAGCTTTCCCTAGGGCTAAATATTCGCCTAGTTTCCAGCTAAGGCATCCTTTTACCGCTGGTGTGTTGAAGACTAGCAGAGAGCTTTGAGTTTTCTTTATATATTCTTCAAGGGTGTAGGGCGATCTAACTTGAAAAGGAATGTATGCCGGATCATCAATGCTCAGTTGACTATAAAAGCCGCCCTCAAATTCTATGCCAGTGACATTTGTTGCACAATTCAAAAAAGTCAGGCGTAATTCATTTGCACGCGGTTCCTGTCTCCAATAAGAATGCACTGAAAAAATATACGTAGGATCTGAATTTGTGTGAAAGTATGAATCTTCAGGTAATCTTGATTTGTATTGATGAAAATAACCTGCCATCACAGGGCGGAAGTATTTTCTATGTAGATTGGCAGTCAGGTAATTCCTCAATCCAAGTGGCAGCGCTCTGAAAAGTGGCCAGAGTCGTATCCCAAAGCTGGGACCTATCGGCATTATCTTCTCCTTGCCCGGACCTTCTGCTAGTCCGTGAGGGATGTTAACTTTTCCGCAAACATCGCACCAATCCAAGGGCCCGGGGTCCACAGTTGGAAAATCCATTGCGTCAATCAGGATGTGCTTTCCCTGATAATCAATTGCTAGATAACTTATATAATGAAAGGAGTAGCCGGTGTATTTGAAATTTACTTTTACGTTGGGGAATAATCGCTTAATTCCAAGGATATAGAAACCATAATAATTGGAACTGAATCCTGGATATATTGATATTATGGAGTTTTCGGTCATTTTGTTGTATGTGAAGAATGCTCGCAGGTCATTCTCCCCGCTTATAGCTCCCATCCATCACGGACTGCAGGAACCCTGCTACGCCGGCGTGAGGGATAATGACGGAGGCACCGCGATTGGTGGTCATCGGATGGTACAGGTCGCTGGGGATCTCGATAAAAGCCACATCTTCGCTCTGAATGCGGCTGGCAAGGCAGGCGAGCGCATAAGCATCCTTGGCGCTAAAATCGGTCTGGATGGAGCGGTCGCTGATAATCGCCAAGCCTAACTTTACCTGCTGCCACAGATTCAATTCGTGCATCACCTTCTTATAAAACGCGGTCAGCACCAGGGACTGCCGGCGCACGCGGTAAAAGTCGCTATCACCTTCGCGCATGCGCATGAAAATCACCGCTGTTTCGCCATCAAAGTGGTGCTCGCCGGCGGCAAACTGCCGTTCCCGGTCAAAGACTGGCTGGTCGAGTGTCACGTCCACACCGCCGATCAGGTCGATGTACTTCTGGATGTCGGCGAAGTGCAGCACGAGGTAATGGTCAAAGCTCACGCCAAAGTTAGCCTGAATATTCTTCGCCAGGGACTCAATGCCTTCGCCCTTGCCATTGAAGACCTCGCCGTAGGCATAAGTCGCATTGATGCGCCCATACTCGATGCCATGTTCCTGCATGTCCACGATCGGCACCCAAAAATCGCGGGGGATGGAGACCACCGACACGCGCTCTTTGGCAAAGTCCAGGCGCACCAGCCGGATAGCGTCTGTCTGCTCGTTTTCGTCTAAGCCTAGGATGGCTGCGGTCATTGCGTCTGCGGGGCTGCAGCGGGCTGGCTCTACCGTCGGCTCGGCAGAAGGAAGCGTTGGCTCGCTTTCCGCGTGCGGGCTTTCCTGCGCCGGCTGTGCAGGCACATCCTCGGTGGCGATTTGCGCGGATATCACCACCTCAGCCTCCGGGCTCGCCGTCGATTCTGGAGTGGGAGTGCCTTCCGCCAACGCACTTGCCGGCGTGCCTTGCTGCGAGATCAGGCTCTGGACGGGCAGGGGTCGGCCAAAGGGCGGGTGGTTCCACATCCAAAACAGCCCGGCTGCCGCTGCGGCAAGCAGCAGCAATAAGCTTGCGGTTAGGCGCTTATTACGTTTATCGGACATAATCCCACGAGGTTTCTTTGATCGGAATAAAGAATTGCAAACGCCGGCACCTTTAAAGCATCCGCCCTTCCGACATGCCTTCGATATGTCGGCTGGTATCAATAACAAAGCCCCCTAACAATCGGCTTAGCGCGTGGCGCGCACCCGCACCACCTCTGCTGCCGGCACTTCCAGGCTGACGTGCTCCCGTGCCAGCAGCTTGAGCAGAACGCGCACACGCTCCGTGCCATTAATGCGTGTATCAAACAAAGCTTCGTAGCCTGCAAACGGCCCGCTCGTGATGCGCACCAGATCCCCGGGCTGCAAGCCTGCTAACGGATCCTGCGTCTGAGCATTAGCGGCTTCCACCTGACGGCGCAGTGCCTCGAGCACTTCTTCCGGCAGCCAAGCCGGCTGACCGTCAAAAGCCACTATGCGATGCATGCCAGGCAGCCAGGCGACCGCCCTATAGGGAAAAACCTCCAAATCCACGTGAATAAACAGATAGCCGGGGAAGTAAGGCGCCCAGCGGCGTGAACGTGGATTGACCGGCTTGCGCACCAGCCTGGGGAAGTAGCTTTCCACCTCCCGCAGCTGCAGCTGATTCCAGAGCAAGAGCTCCTGATTAGGTTTAGAGTGCAGCGTATACCAGTGCGCTGTCATAAATATTCCCCTTCCTGTTAAATCAACTAGCCAGGATTAAATAACACGCCGTACTCGCTTGACAGCGATTCAATGAGGCAAATTCAATAACTACCATCATTTTGCATTATAACATGCCAGAGCGTTTCGCACGTGGTAAATTTTTGCCTCTTGCAAGGACCGCACAGGCCAGGATTGTTGGAGTACAATAGTGCGACTCATTCTATAAAGGAGTATCCCTCATGAAACCTTATTTCCGCCTGATACTGATGGTGATCGCGATGCTGCTGGCTGGCGTTGCGCCAGCTTCGGCGCAAACCGGAACCGTGGTACGCGTTTACCCGGCTTTCCAGCAGGTGCAACCCGGCGCGGAGTTCGACCTGACCATCCAGGTCGATGACATCGCAAATCTGTATGCCTACGATCTCACCCTTAGCTTCCCGCCCGATCAGGTGGAGGTGCTCAGCGCAGCTTATGGCAGCTTTTTAGAGGAGCCGCTTATGGGCTTCATCGCGAAGGATAATGTGAACGGGACGCTTTGGGCTGTCGCCAGCCAGCAAAACCCCGCCGAACCCAAATCCGGCAGTGGAACGCTGGTAACGGTGCACATGCGCGCTAAAACTGAAGCCCATGGAGAGGCAGCGCTGGTGCTTACCAACGTGGAGCTTTCCACACAAGATGGAGAGCTCATCTCTTGCAGCCTGCAGGATGGGCGCGTTACCATTGATGACTATCGGCTGTTATTACCACTAATCGTGCGCTAAATTGTGAAAAAAATCACTGGAAAACCCTTGATTTTTTGAAATGTGCGTGTAAAATATAAGGTAGTAAGGATTGAAATGGGGCAGCTGACGTCCTAAAGTGCACCCGGTAATTTTTTTGTAGGTTTCCGCACGCTATTTGTGCGGTCAAGTGAATAGTGGAGGTAAGTGGTTGCATAACCAGAAAGGAGGGCTTATCGAGGAAAACTGGATGAAAGGGTAGTCGCCTTGAAGGGCATTTGCATGCCCTAAAGGGGGTAGGGTATCTTCCGTGGGGTCCTCGTAAGGATGCAAGCTAAGCCTGTGGGGGAAACTATCGGAAGGGGCGCACTTTGTGCGCAGTTCGTTCAATTTATTTAGTCAACTTATATTTTATTAGGAGAGAAAAACGAATATGAAAACGAAGAACTTTTTGAAAGTTCTGGGTGTGTTGATTGCCGTCGCGCTGCTTTTGGCCGTGCTGCCCATGCAGGCGAAGGCACAGGGGGGCAGCAATACGCTTAACGTGGCGAGCTGGACTGGACCAACTCCATTGGCGAATGTTTCCGGTCGCGAAACCGTCTTAAAAGTTGGAGATACCTATCACATGTGGTATCAAGGCGGCGGAAAGCTTTACCACGCAACCTCAACGACTCCAACAGGTTTCACCACCGGAACAGAAAATGTTTTTACTGGTGGTACTCCGGTTGACCTTAACTCCGTTACGGTGATCGTAGAAGGGAGCACCTTCAATATGATCGCGTATGGTGCCACTGAGCAAGAATTTGCACTATATACATCGACCGATGGTGTGAGCTGGACTAAAAGTGCCGTGGTTTTTACAGGAACTACAGAATTATTCGGTGCAGGTTTCACCAAGATTGATGGGCCGTTCCTGTTTAAATTAGAGAGTGGCTATCGCTTGTACTTCCAGGTGAAAACAGATGGTGGTAACAGGTATGACATTTATGCTGCTGATTCCACCACAATTGGTGGACCTTACACACTGAACTCCGAAAACCCAGTGCTTTCGCCTTCTTCTACTGTTACGGATTGGGATGGCAAATTTGTAATGCATCCTTGGGTAGTCAAGGACGGCGATGTCTATTATATGTGGTACAGCGCACATAATGGTTCCAGTGCACAACGGCTTGGGATGGCAAAATCCACTGATGGATTGCACTGGGTCAAGAGCCCGGGAAACCCAATTATTGCTGATCCAACTCTAGGTTACGCTGAGCCATCGGTAATTAAAGATGGCAATACCTGGCGGATGTGGCTCATTGCTCGTCCTTCTGATCAAGTGGTCTATTATGAAGCCACCGGCCCGTTCGAATTCCAGACCATTCAGGCGGCGATTGATAAGGCTAGCGAGGGAGATACGATCAACGTGGCAGCTGGGACGTATAACGAAGACTTGGAAATCGGCAAATCGATTACGTTGTTAGGGCCAAATGCTGATATCTCCCCCAACACCGGAACACGTGTTGCTGAAGCTGTTGTGGCACCCATAGACGAAACTGGCAAAGCAGATCCGGCAATTCTTATAACGAGCAACAACGTTGCGTTAACCGTTAAGGGAATAAAGTTCGATATGGGGAATACGCATGATAATAGTGATCGGTTTGTTGAATCAATTAACAAGACCGGTGTTACCCTTAATATTGAAAAGAACATTTTTGCCAGTGCACCTTCTTGTATTAATGGCAACTGGTACATCACTGGAACCACAAACCCATTCAGCCTTACTCTCAAAGATAATTTCTTTACTGGCAGCAAGGACTCGAACGGTATCTCTTTGTGGGGCAATGGTCATACCGTCGATATCCAGGATAATGTTTGGCAAGATAACGGCGGATGGGCAGTTAACTTCAACAATGTTTCGGGTACATTCAATAACAATAAGCTCTTTGATACAGAAGACAATGGTCCAGACTGGTCGAATGAGCAAGCGGGATTCCTGTTTGCGTCCGCGAATAATCTTACGCTTACTAATAACATCTTTGATGGGCTACCCAATCCATATATTCGCATTTACGATTCCTTCTCTGGAACACTAGATGCCCATAACAATACATTTGAGAATGCTGAAGATTCAACACTTGGAGCTATTCGAATTTCAGCTGGCGCTAACCTGAGCGGCGCTAAGTTTGAAAATAACAGCTTTATCAATGTTCCCTTTGCTGTTCAAAACTTGGCTGCGAGCAACTTAGATACCTCGCCCAACTGGTGGGGTTCGATCAAGGGGCCGGCAAGCGGCACCATTTCTGGCACTGTGACCTATGACCCCTGGTGTGGGGATGCGGCTTGCTCGTTCCTAGTCTCTGGCACTGAGCCTGGTGAAAGCGGAATCTTCGTACAGAATGGTAATTTGGTCATCAAAGGCCAAGTGAACGTTCCAGGCGGCATCGAGCTGAATGAACCTGGCTTGACCGTCGTGCTCAAAGATGGCGCAGTGGTGCATAATACTTCTCCCTGCTTCATCGTGAACGCGGATAACGTCACCATCACCTCCGAAACGATTGGCGGCGCCAAGTGCGTGCCGACCGGCGGCGCAAACGGTATTGATGTGGCTGCCGGCCTGACGGACATTCGAGTGGCAGGGTTAGAGATTGACGGCACGGGCGAAGACACTGGCGATGGTATTCACTTTGCTGGCGTTGTGACGGATGTCCTCCTTGTGGACAACTTTATTCATGATTTAGATGGTAACGGTGTCTCCTTTGGCGGTCAACCTGCTGGTTTACAAGATATCCATGGCAACCTGTTTATGAATAACACGGGGAAGGGTATCGAAGCTGGCTCATTCACAGTACTCGCGGAATTTAACTCTTGGGGTAATTATGCAGGACCTACAGCCGGCGATGGCATTAGCTCGGGCGTGGATGCTGACCCCTGGACGCATGTAGATCTGTACTTAGGAACAACTGGTACCCCCAGCCCGCATTATGTATTAACTGGTGGAGAGATTACCTATGAGATTTATGGGAATTTCCAGAACGTCATAGGTGCAGATTTTAACTTGAAGTATCCCGATGGGTTAGTTGTTAAATCGACTACTCCTGGTACAGTGTTCGAAAATCAGAGTATCTTGACTACTACACCCGGAAAGATTAACTTTATGGGTTACCAAATGGGAGGGAGTGCGGTTACTGGTCAAAATCTAAAGTTGTTTAGTGTGACATTCACAGCACCTGCAACCGCTGGAACCTTTGCCATAGATTTGGATGAGACGACAGATTTATTTAGCATGGCTCCTACGAGCGAGCCTTCGTCTTCGAACAATATCTATGCTGCTCAACTCCAGGATGCAGTTTTAAATGTTGTTGATCCGCTCAGCCTGACTGATATAGAGCTGTGGGAATCTGTCGACGCGTCGTATTGGACGAAAGTTTACGGCACGTTAGCTGACGGCTACACCATGGTGATTGATCCGGCGAATGCATTTGAGTATCTGGATGCCGCTAATCCGGTTGTGAACCGCACGCTGGCTGATGGCTTGCATCCGTTTACTCTGGATACCAGTAGTCTGCCAACAGGATTTTATGCATACTGGGCGGCCAAAGGTGTGACTGAAGATGCCGTTCCAGGTACCTGGCAAGCTAGAATGTGGCTGATTATCACTGGCGAAGAGCCCATGTTCTATTTGAAAGTCGATGGAGATAGCTACGATCTAATTGACGGTCTGCAAGGAGAGCCGAATCGGCTGCGTGTAAGTGGCGATTACCCCTTAGGCGCTTATCACTTCAACGGAACCGTATCTGATACGCTCGGTTTTACAGATAGCGTAGCGGTAAATATCACCTTTATCGCACCGCTCAGCCTGACTGATATAGAGCTGTTGGAATCTGTCGACCTATCAACCTGGACGAAAGTTTATGGAACGTTAGCTGAGGGCTACACCATGGTGATTGATCCGGTGAATGAATTTGAGTATCTGGATGCGGATAATCCGACCGTGAACCGCACGCTGGCTAATGGTCTGCACCCGTTCACTCTGGATACCAGTAGTCTGCCAACAGGCTTTTATCCCTACTGGGCGGCCAAAGGTGTGACTG
>DNSH01000059.1 GCA_003499715.1 Candidatus Mesolinea sp.
CTATCACCGATGTGCGTATTACTGATGTGATGCACGAATTCAGTACAATTCCGGGCGTGAGGGAAGATGTCATCCAAATCATGCTGCAAATCAAACAAATCCGCATGAAGTTGCATGGTGTGGATACTGCCCAGATTCACTTGGAAGTAAAAGGTGAGGGTACGTATACTGCTGCGGACATCGTCTGCCCTCCAGAGGTTGAGATCATCAACCCTGAGTTATATCTGTTTAGCATTACCGAAGCCGGAGCTGAAGTGGAAATGGATATGACTGTGGAGCGAGGCAGAGGGTATATGCCTGCTGGAGACCGTGCTGAACGCTTGCCGTTAGGGGTTTTGCCTGTAGATGCGATTTTCTCGCCAGTCAGGCGGGTTAATTGGTCTGTCTCCAATGCTCGCGTGGGTCAGGATACGAATTTTGACCGCTTGAACTTGGACATTTGGACTGATGGTACGATCACGCCGGAAAAAGCCTTAGAAGATTCGGTTGACCTGCTCATTCAGCATCTGAGCATTATCCGCGGGGTCGAAGACGAACCCCAGGTTTGGAGCGCTGTGCCTGCAGAGCCGGAGAGCCGCTTGAGTAATGAGGCAGCTGAGACTCCCATCGAAGCTTTAGACCTTACTGTACGGGTCTACAATGCGCTCAAGCGCACCGGTGTCTCTACTGTGCGTGATGTTTTGGATTTGCTCGACAAAGGCGAAAACGCAATGCTTGCTATCCGGAATTTTGGTGATAAGAGCTTAGCAGAATTAAAAGCCAAATTGATTGAAAAAGGCTTTTTAGATGAAGAAGAAGCGGAGTAATTAGGATGCGACATCAAGTTAAAGGGTATCATCTTGGCAGAAGCACAGGGCAAAGAAATGCCTTGCGCCGCACGATGATTATGCAATTATTTCAATACGAAAAAATAGAAACCACGCTAGCAAAAGCTAAAGCTATTCAACCAGAAGCAGAAAAGCTGATCACGATGGCAAAAAACAGCTTAGATGGCAGCGAAATCGATCAGATCAATGCGCGAAGGCGCGCTGCAGCAGACTTGGGGAATGCCAGCGGAGATATTGTCAAGAAGCTGTTTGATGATATTGCCCCGCGGTTTAAGAATCGCCAAGGCGGCTACACCCGCATTCTCAAATTGGGACCGCGGCAAGGTGATAGCGCCGAGATGGTACTGATCGAGCTGGTGGCTGAGTAGGCTTAGCATGCAGGGTATCTGCCTTTCTACCCGAGGAAGTTGAAAGGCATGGCACATTACAAACTTATTCTCGCTTATGAAGGCACACAATATCACGGCTTTCAGCGGCAGAAAAACAAAACCAACATCCAAGCGGAAGTTGAAGCAGCATTGCGCAAGTTAGGCTGGCAAGGAAGAGCAATCATTCCTGCTGGTCGAACAGATAGCGGCGTACATGCTCTTGGTCAAGTGATTTGCTTCAATCTTGATTGGAAACATGGTGATGCAACGCTGCTTAGGGCGCTAAATGCCCATCTGCCTGATGATATTGTGGTGCAAGCTGTTTTTCAGGCAGCGGAGAATTTTCATCCGCGCTACGATGCCCTCTGCCGAACTTATGTGTACCGAATTTATTGGCAACAGGCACGTAACCCTCTGATCGACCGCTTTGCATGGCATCTGATTGAGGCGCCGAACTTGGAGAGCATGAACGCTGCGGCAAGTTTGCTGGTTGGAGAGCATGACTTCCGCGCTTTTGGCAGAGCTCTCAAAGAAGATGGAAGGACCATCCGGCAAGTTTACCGTGCTGAATGGCAGCGAACGGGTTGGGGAGCCACCTTTACCATTCAGGGAAACGCATTTCTGTACCACATGGTAAGGCGGATCGTGTACCTACTTGTGCAGATTGGGCTGGGCAAGTTACCTGAAGCAATAATTGAGCGAGGACTGGAAACAGGCAGCACAGGGATAGTCTCCTTGGCACCGGCACGGGGCTTAACCCTGCAGGAAGTTGCCTATCCAGAAGATAACGAGATTATTCGAGCCGAAAATGTGGCTTGAATGTGGAATTGATAAAACGGAGAAAGTTAAAGTGGAAAAAACATACGTACCTAAAGGACAAACTACCAGCGAATGGTATTTGATCGATGCCGCTGGTGAACCTCTTGGTCGCCTTGCGACTCAAATTGCAGCATTATTAGTCGGCAAACACCGCCCGGATTACACACCTGGTGTGGTTCTTGGCGATCATGTGGTGGTGATTAATGCCGCCCAGGTGAGCATTAACCCAACCCGCCAGAATGAAAAAGTCTATTACCATCATTCCGGCTATCCCGGTGGTATGAAAGCGGTCAAGATTACGAGGCAGATGGTAATAAAACCTGAGGCAGTAATTTATTCAGCCGTACGTGGGATGCTGCCCAAGAATAAGCTGACAGACCGTTATATGAGCAATTTAAAAGTTTACGCTGGACCTGAGCATCCACATGCCGCCCAGAATCCGAAACCGTTGATGGAGTAAATGAGGTATTATGGCAGAATTTTTTGAAGCAACAGGACGAAGGAAAGAAAGCACCGCCCGCGTGCGTTTGGCTGCTGGCAGTGGTACCTTTGTGGTTAATGAAAAGCCCTTAGAGGAATACTTCCCACGCTTAGGGGATGCTTCTGCAATCCTTAGCGTTTTGGAAGTTACATCACAAAACCCCACGCAATTTGATATTAGCGTCAAGGTGCAGGGCGGCGGCGTGACGGGTCAGCGCGATGCGGTCAAGTTAGGCTTGGCGCGTGCGTTGGTGACGATGGATGAAGGTCTGCGCAGCGCATTGCGCGCGGAGGGCTTGTTGACTCGGGATGCACGCATTAAGGAACGCAAGAAGCCAGGTTTGAAGCGCGCTCGCAAGGCTCCAACCTATACCAAACGTTAAAATTTATCTTTAGGCTGCATCGCGCAGCTTTAGAGTTGAATGCGTTACAATGAGGCTGCTCAATTTAATCGTTGAGCAGCCTTTGGCTATCTATAGAGAAGTGAAGGCTTATTCAGCGTGGTGTAGTGAAAGGCAATAGAGAATTTATGGAAAAACCTGGAATTACAATTGTCGGCTTGGGTCCAGCCGGGGCGAACCTGCTCACGCGGGAAGCCTGGGAGTGGCTTACTTCGGTTTCTGAGGTTTACCTACGCACAGCTTTTCACCCTTGCGTGAAGGAATTACCAACGGGGCTGGAGGTGCACAGCTTTGATGATGTTTATGAGCAAGAGG
>DNSH01000055.1 GCA_003499715.1 Candidatus Mesolinea sp.
CACCAGGTATCTGCGCACCCTGCTTCTTCAAGTTTTCGCCATAATTTTGTTGTGCAAACATCACATCCGTATAGAAGTAAGTGAACAGCACCACCAAGATAAAGAAAATCACCGGGTACCAAGCCGTCTCGGCATTAAAGGCATCTGTAACCCACAACGAAGCATTCCTCAGCCAAGTCGTCTGTGAGTTAACAAAGAATGACGCCAAAATTGCTGGGAAGGTCAAGAATGACTGCGCAAAAATGATCGGGATCATGCCAGCCATATTGACCATTAAAGGCAAATTGCTGCGCACCGGCATCGACATACGATTGCCAATTCGCCGTCCAGGGAACATTACCGGAACGTTACGGCGACCCTGCTGCACGTACACAATGGCAAAAATCGTAATGAGCAAAATTAGCACAACAATCAAGAACATATACCAAGGCTCTTGGCTGTTAATCATTTGGACCAAGGAGACGGGCAGCCGGGAAACAATGCCTGCAAAAATAATCAACGAAAGCCCTTGATTACGTAGACCAAACTCTGAAATCAGTTGGCCAATCCAAACGCCCAGCATTGTTCCGGCAACCATAGCCACGATCGCTGTGATTGTGGGTAAGAGTTTATCTGCCGTAAAGCCCCAGTTCGTGATCACCGAACTGCCTAACATCTGATTGAAGATGTTGATCTGCCCAAATGCCGAGAGCAGCGCCATTGGGATGGTCAAAATGACAGTCCATTTTTCCATCCAGATGCGGCCCTCACGCGGATCATCTTGCATCTTCCGCTCCAGCGAAGGGATGATAGGGGTCAGCAGCTGCAAAATAATTTGAGCAGTAATGTAGGGGTAAACGCCCATGGCAAGAATCGAGAAGTTCGAAACCGCGCCACCACTGAGCATGTCCAGCAGGTTGATCAGGTTACCCTGCGTGCCTCTCAACTGAGTGAGCATATTAACGGTCGTCCGATCGATGCCTGGAACGGGGATATTCGCTGCAAAGCGGTAAATAGCGAGCAATAGCAGCGTGATCAACAGCTTGTTACGAATATCTTCTGATTTCCACAAATAACGCCATGAAGATCGTTTCATTGGCTTTGCTCCTTTAATCAGGCTATTTAATCAGTTCCACGCTGCCGCCAGCTTTTTCAATTTTCTGCTGGGCGCCTTCAGTCACTTTATGTACGCTGATTTTCAACGCAACTTTTACGTCACCTCGCCCCATGATCTTGATGGGCTTGTTCTTATCCTTGAGAACACCAGCTTGCGCCAATGTTTCCGGGTTCACTTCACTGCCAGCAGCAAAACCTTGCAGCGCGTCTAAGTTGACTTCGGCATAGCGTGTGCGGTTCCGGGGGGTAAAGCCTTCACCGCGTAAGAAGGGTAGTTTGCGATAAAGCGGCAAGTTCCCACCCATGTGGTATGGTCTCACGCCACCACCGCTGCGGGCATTTTGGCCTTTGGTTCCGCGACCAGAGGTCTTACCTGCCCCACTGCCGATGCCGCGGCCAACTCTTTTGCGAGGTTTTTTGGCGCCCTCGTTTGGTTTTAGGTCATGAATCTGCATCATTTCTCCTCATTTACTGTTTCAATCTCTACGAGATGGGAGACTTTATTCAACATCCCTCGCACCGTATCTGTGTCTTCTTGCTCAACGGTTTGGTTGAGGTGTTGAAGACCTAAGGCTTTAAGGGTTGCTTTTTGGCGCTCGGAATATCCGATGCCACTTTTCTTCAAGGTTATGCGCAATTTAGCCATTCTTCCTCCGTTCCCAGAAAGGCATCACTTCGCTTACGTCCTTGCCGCGTTCAACGGCTACATCAGATGGATCTTTCAGTTGGGAAAGCGCATCAAAGGTGGCTTGCACAATATTGAGAATGTTGCTGCTACCCATAGACTTGGTCAAAATATCCTTGATACCCGCTGCTTCACAAACAGCCCGGACACCGCCAGCAGCAATAACACCCGTACCGGGTGAAGCCGGCTTTAATAGGACCTTTGCGCCACCGCAAGTGCCCACAACTTCGTGGGCTATCGTTGTGCCCATCATATTAATCGGTCGCATGTTTTTATGGCTGCGTTGGACTGCTTTGTTCATTGCATCGGGCACAGCACTGGCTTTACCAATACCTAAACCGACATTGCCGTTATTGTCACCAGTAACGACAGCCACTCGGAAAGATAAACGCCTGCCGCCTTTAACCACTTTGGCTACCCGGGCAATATCAATGACGCGTTCGTCAAATTGTTTTTCTAAAGATTGAAAATCGTCCATAATCTCCTCAGCTTAGAACTCCAGCCCGCCCTTACGTGCACCTTCCGCTAATGCTTTAACCCTGCCAGTGTAATAAAAACCACCACGGTCAAATACAACGGTCTTGATGTCTTTTTCTAGTGCGCGCCGAGCGACTTCTTCGCCAACCATGCGCGCCTGTTCGGTTTTATTTTTTCCCGACACGGCAGAACGTAATCCACTATCAATGGTGGAAGCTGAAACTAATGTCGTTCCACTATGATCATCTATGATTTGAACATAGATTTCATTCAGGCTGCGATACACATTCATCCGCGGGCGCTCAGGGGTGCCGAATATATTCTTACGAACTCTCGTATGGCGGCGTAATCGTGCTGCATTTCTTGATTTTTTTGCCATATTCTTTTCCTCTACTAACCAGTCTTACCAGCTTTACCGGGCTTGAGCTTGACGACCTCACCCAAGTAGCGAATGCCAGTACCTTTATAATGCTCCGGTGGTCGGATCTTGCGGATATTTGCCGCCACTTGCCCAACCTGTTGGACATCGCGTCCTTTTACCTTAATTTGACGCGTCTTTGTATCCACCTCAAAAGTGATCCCATCGGGCGCTGGGAAGTTGACGGAGTGAGAATACCCCACATTGAGCACCAAATCTTTTCCATTGAGCTCAGCGCGGTAACCAACACCGTTCACTTCCAACACACGTTCGAAGCCTTTATCAACGCCAACAATCATGTTGTTGAGCAGGGCACGTGTGGTGCCGTGCAAGGCGCGCATCCGCGGTTCGTCATTTGGACGCTCCACAATAATGGTATTGCCTTCCTGTTTTATCCGGATCGCAGGGTCAAAAGTTTGTTCGAGCGTACCTTTTGGTCCCTTAACGCTCACCTTATTTCCTTCGATTTTCACCTCGACGCCCTTAGGGACCGAGATGGGTAAATTTCCAATTCGTGACATTGTATGCCTCCTACCAAACCTTGCAGAGGATCTCGCCGCCGACGCCCACTCTACGCGCACGCTGACCGGTCATGATCCCTTTAGGGGTAGATAAAATAGCAATGCCGATACCGGAAAGCACCCAAGGAATTTCATCCTTTGAGGTGTAAACACGGCAGCCAGGCCGGCTGACGCGCTGCAAATCGGTAATAATCGGGCGGCGGTGACGGCGCTCACCAATGTATTTCAATTGCAAGCGCAATACTTTGCTACCATTGGCTTTTCCATCTACAACTTCATAGCCTTCCAGATAGCCTTCTTCCTGCAGAATGCGGGCGATCTCTTCCTTGACCTTAGAGCTCGGCATGACAACTACGCTGTGCCCAGCCATAGCGCCATTGCGAATTCTGGTTAACATATCGGCAATTGGATCTGAAACTGTCATCTCTATACCTCCAGGTCAATTACCAAGATGATTTCTTCACCCCAGGGATCTTTCCCTGGAGCGCTAATTCTCGAAAACAAATTCGGCAAAGACCAAACTTACGCATATAACCACGCGGTCTCCCGCAAATTCGACAGCGGTTTCTCACCTGATTAGGGTATTCCCGCCGCATTTCGCGATACATCATACACTTCTTAGCCATTAGTTTCCTTTCCT
>DNSH01000138.1 GCA_003499715.1 Candidatus Mesolinea sp.
CCGCTGAACGTAAGTGGGATGTGAGTGTCAAAGTGGCTGAATTTCGAAAGCTTAAAGAAGCAGTGCCTGGCTGCGACGTTCTTGTTCAGATTGCTCCCAGCGATCCCACCGACTATGGCATTCCAAAGATTAGCGGCGTACCTTTCCTAACAGGCTTTGAGCTGGATAAGACCATCCAAGCCTTAGATGAAATCATCAATGCTGAGCCGCCCACGAAACAAGAGGAAAGTGAATAGAAAGTTGCCGCTCAGATCGAGGATTTATGGAAATCACAACCGCCCGTGAGGTCATTGCTGAGTTTGGAGCAGAGCTTTACCGCCGCTTCCTTACTGATAGCACTGGCGGTAACTTAAGCATCCGCATCGACGATACCATCATTATGACGCCCAGATTCGCTGGGGCACGTTGGCATTGGCAGCTTAAACCTCATCAAGTTTTAGTCTTAGATTTGGAAGGCAATATTATAGAAGGCGATGGCGAAATCTCACGTGAAGCCCGTGCGCATTTTACGCTCCTACAACACTTTTACCCGGAAGCCACAGCCCTTGTGCACACCCACCCACGCCATATCATGTCTTTTTGTGCTGCAGAACAACCCATGCCGGCGGTCTTGGAATGCACCAAGCCGTTAGGGACCTTGGAATTATGCCGCTACGCCCCCAGCGAAAGCCAAGCCTTGGCAGATGCTTTACTTGAATACATGCTTAGCCATAAAAACAGCTTAAGCCAGAACGGCGTAATCGCTTGTATGGCTCCGCGTCATGGGCTGTTTGTTTTAGCACGCGATATCTACACGGGTTATGAGGTCACTGAACGCTTGGATGGCAATGCTTATTGCGTCCTCCAGGCTGAGCAGATTGGCGGGGTAACCCCTATCGATCAACGCACAACAGAATAAATTGAATATTATCTATGCGCAATAGAGAAAGGGAGAGAAAATATGTCAGAAAACAATAAAAGCTACATCCGCAAAAGCCATTACGAAAACATCCAGCTAAGCATTTATCTGGATGCTAAGGGGCATTTGCTTGACCTTGATCTGCAGCACCTTGATCAAGCCGCATCAACGCAGCCGGCAATTACCGCGCTGATTGACCACACACTGCTCAAACCAGAAGCGACTGAGGAGCAGATCCGAATGCTCTGCGAGGAAGCTTTGGAATATCAATTTGGTGCAGTGTGCGTTAATTCATGTTGGGTTTCCCTTTGTTCTCAGCTATTGCAAGGCAGCAGCATCAAGGTGGCGAGTGTGATCGGCTTCCCCTGGGGATCCCCCGTGACAGCAGCAAAAGTCGCCGAGGCACGCCAAGCTTTGCTAGATGGAGCATGCGAATTGGATATGGTATTGAATTATGGCAAGCTCAAATCGGGCGACTACACCTATGTGGCGAATGATATCCGTGAGGTGGTGCGTTTAGCCCATAAGCATGATGCCCTAGTCAAAGTCATTCTGGAGACTGCTGTGCTCAGCGAGCAAGAAAAGATAATTGCCTGCTTGATTGCAAAAGAAGACGGTGCGGATTTCGTCAAGACATCGACAGGCTTTGCCGGCGGAGGAGCAACCGTGGAAGACATTGCGTTGATGCGTAAAGTAGTCGGTCCAGATATGGGCGTAAAAGCCTCTGGTGGGGTGCGCAGCTACGCTGATGCCCAAAAGATGTTAGCCGCAGGCGCCACACGCATCGGCACCAGCTCCGGTATTCATATCGCGCAAGAAGCCGCTGGGCAAACCCAAAGCAGTTCAACCACTGGTGGTTATTAATTTCCTGCTCTCCTAAAACAAAAAACCCAGCTGAAATTGGCTGGGTTTTTTTATCCCTAAATACTGTCCCGATCACTCCTTAGCAGGCAGATCCCGACTTGTGATAACGTTGACGCCTGTGTTGAGTACGTTTTCCAATACTACGGTGTTAATTTTTACCGGTGCGGTAAGCTCGACTTTACGTACCTCTTCCAATACTTTTGGGATAAGTGGTTTTGGAACCGGTTTGTCGGTGTAAACTGGAACTAAAGGGTGGAACCCATTCTTTACCTTAACCGTGGTTGCCACCATCCGGCGAGGATCTGTTATTTCGGCAATGCCGTAGTCAATTCCTTTTTTGCAGTTATAACCACGGACTTCAATGACCTCACCATTCTCTATTACAGCCGTCAGAGTACAACCCTGTGGACAGGCGGTACAAATCAATTCAACTTCTTTAGCCATTTTCTCTCCTACCTCGGATTAATATCAATGGTCAGACTGTTTGCCTTGGAGACATCGGTATAATTTTTCGTCTTCAATATTACTGTTACCATCTCCCCAGGACGAACATACTTTTCAGGTTTGCGCGTGATCAAGTTTTCACCATCATGGACTTCAATCCATACAGGTTGTTCAATAGGTCGGGTCACACGCATCTGCAACCGAATATCTTCCTGAGCTAAAGTGGATTTATCCAGCTTGTGTGGGACGACATAACGCACGTTCTTGCCAGCTTTCAACGGGATATAGCGGGATTCTGCATTGCGCAAGCTAATTGCATATTGAGCAGCACGTTTACCGGCTTCAAAGCCTGCTTCTGAAACCCAATCCACTAAGTCGTAGACGTGCACCACGTTACCGGCAGCAAATATGCCGGGTACATTCGTCTGGAATGTTTCATCCACATACGGTCCGCCCGTAATCGGATCGAGCTTAACCCCAGCCTTGCGTGAAAGTTCATTTTCGGGGATCAAACCAACCGATAGCAGCAGCGTATCACAGGGAATAATCTCTTCGGTGCCCGGAATGAAATTCCATTTATCATCCACTTGCACAGCTTCCACCGCTTCAACCCGATTCTTGCCCATAATACGCTTTACCGTGTGATTAAGCTGCAAAGGAATATTATAGTCTTGCAAGCATTGCACCAAGTTGCGGCTTAAGCCCGAAAGATACGATTGAATTTCTAAGACGCGCTCAACCTTAGCGCCTTCGAAAGTGAGGCGGCGCGCCATAATCATGCCAATATCACCTGAGCCAAGAATAACAACATCCTTCGCGGGCATGTAGCCTTCCACGTTCACCCAACGCTGGGCTGTGCCTGCGGTAAAAACGCCATTCGGGCGCATGCCGGGAATACGGATTTGCGGACGGGTTCGTTCACGGCAGCCCATAGCTAAGACAATCGCACGTGCTTCAATTTCAACGTAGCCATGCTCTCTGCTAGAGACAAATAAGTGACGGTTTGGCGTGATATCCAGCACCATGGTATTCAGCAGATACTCGACACCTAAGCTAAGCATCTCTTCGATAAAGCGCTGCGCATAAGCAGGACCAGGCAAGTCTTCTTTGAGCAATTCCAAACCAAATCCATTGTGGATACATTGCACTAAGATGCCACCTAACTCATAATCACGCTCGATAATCAAGACATCATCAGCACCATTCTTTTTGGCTTCGATAGCCGCAGCCACCCCACCAGGACCGCTGCCAACAACCACAACATCGTAAATGTTTTTTAGGGCCATCTTACTCCTCCACCTCTTTTGTTTCTCTGAATAGGAACTCGGACCCTTTGCCGCGCTTGGTCACCTCCAAAGGTGAGATGCCTAACTCTCTCGAAAGGATATTCACCACACGGGGCATATCGAAGCCCCCTTGGCAGCGTCCGGTGCCAAGCCAGGTGCGCCGTTTGATCGCATCGTAGGTGCGTGCCGGTACAGGGGAATGAATCTCTGCGATGATTTCCCCTTCGGTAATATTTTCGCATCGGCAGATCACTTGACCATACCGCGGATCCATATTTACCAACAGCTGGCGGTCCTTATGGGACATGTTGCGGAAGCGGGGGCGTGCCGGTCGGATGGGATCCCATTCCTTTTTCTCGATAAGCTTTTCACCAGCATCACGCAGCATATCGACTACTTCTGCAGCAATTGCAGGTGCGGAGGTGAGACCAGGCGATTCAATGCCACCTAAATTGACAAACCCCTCTACTTCCTCAGGGATTTCGATAATGAAGTCACTCTTATAGTTTATTCCAGGGGTCTTGCAGGGCGCATTACCTGTTGGGCGGATACCCGCAAAATTCGCAATGGAGTAACGCAGATTGAGCGTAGGCACAAGTTTGAGCGCTCCAGCAGCAACTTCGTCCAAACCTTCTTTTGTGGTGGAAGTATCCTCTTTATCCTCGATCTCATTAGCATTCGGACCGATAATGGTATTCTCATGCAGTGTTGTCGTAACGAGGATGCCTTTACCTTTCGCTGAAGGCACGGGGAAGAGCACATTATCAATAGTGATTTCCGCGCGATCAAAAATAAAATACTCGCCTTTGCGCGGCGTGATTTTAAACTCTGGGCGTATGCCAGCCTTATGCATAACTTCATCCGAATATAAACCAGCTGAGTTAACCACCCAACGACTGAGGAAATCCCCTCGGTTAGTTTTTATCCCAATGATGCGCTTGCCCTCCATGATGAAATCTTCAAAAGCAGTATCCAGCAGAATGGTTACGCCATTCATGACCGCGTTCTCGGCTGCAGCAATGGTCACTTGAAATGGATCGCAAATACCGCCCGTGGAAGCCCATAGTGCACCACTTACTTCCGGGTTAATGTTCTTTTCACGCCGGCGCACTTCGGCTCCACTGAGCATGACCATGCCAGGAACGCCGTTCTGTTTACCTTGCTGCATCAGCTTATCGACGATTGGCAGTTCATCATCTCCGATGGCAACCACATAATCCCCGCGGCGTTCGAAGGGAAAGTTCAATTCACCGGCAAGTTGATCCCACATGGAATTAGCTTTCACATTCATGTAGGCTTTCAAAGTACCCGGTAAAGGATCGTATCCTGCATGCACGATAGCAGTATTTGCGCTGGATACACCCATCCCAATATCGGCTGCTTTATCGATCAACAGGATTTTCCCTTCGTAGCGGGAAAGCCAGCGGGCGACCATACAGCCGACAACACCCCCTCCTATAATAATGTAATCATATTGTTCTTGCACTCCAACCTCCTAATACATATATTGATAATTAAATACTATCTTCAAAAGTGAAATCATCTTGATAAGAAGCCAAAATGAATAAACTGGCTCAAAGTTTATGAGATGACAGGGTAACAATTGTTGATGGCTATTCATAACTATATTTGGTCTCACACATTTTTTGGCAATCACAATCGTGCTAAACAACAGAACCAAGGTTGCGATTCCGCCTTTTTGTGAGCTCGCTACATTATACTACGAGAGTTGACAAGATTTAGGTTTTTTTGATTTTTTTTCCTCTGATCTTATCCAAGATTTTCGGGAAAAATCTTTAATTTTTCTAAGATTCAAGGAAGAAAACGCTTAATTTTTAATTAACGCGTGTCAATTTGTGCTAAGTTTGTATAATATTATTGACTCACGCATTTAATCGTGTTATATTATTTT
>DNSH01000102.1 GCA_003499715.1 Candidatus Mesolinea sp.
GAAACGATTAACTACCGCCGGCTGCGGCCAGAAAAGGACGGCTTATTCGACGAAGCTATCTTCGGTCCTACCCGAGATTACCAATGTTATTGTGGCAAGTATAAGAACCAAAAATATAAAGGCATTATTTGCGATAAATGTGGTGTGGAAGTTACCCGGTCTTCCGTTCGACGGGAGCGTATGGGTCATATCGACTTAGCTGCTCCAGTTGCCCATATTTGGTACACTCGTCGTGTCCCATCTTATCTCGGACTTTTATTGGATATCTCCCGTCGGAACTTGGATCGGGTATTGTATTTTGCCCAGTACATCGTAACCTATGTGGACGAAGATGCCCGGCAGAAAGCGCTAAAGCGTTTGGAAGATGAGATCAGTGTTTCTGAACGCGAGCTTATTGAAAAAGTCAATAGTCAAATCGCTGAAACAAAAAAGCAACGTGACCGCAAAATCAAAGAAATCGATGCCCAAATTGAGAGCATTAATCGCGCTTATGATGAAGAGGTTAGCGATTTATTTGAGCCGGTAATTGCTGAAGGCCAACGATTAGAGCGTGAACTGAACGAAAAGTTAGGCCATTCTGTGCGCAAGCCGATCGTTTTTAGTGTGGATGGCTTCGAGCAGACCATTATCGATGCAGGGGAAGAAGTAACTCCCAAACATCTTTCCCGTGTACAAAAGATTGTCAATGACCGCATGGAATTGCTGGAAAAAGACCTCAAAGCGGAAAAGAACCAGAAGGTCGAAGAACTACAGGTGCAGAAGGAAGCCATCCGTGCCGAATCCGAATTGGTGATGGAGGGTATCCGCAACCAGTTAGAAGACCAAGAAGCCGCTACCAAAACAGAAAATGCTCGCATGCGCGATGAACTCTATGAACTGCAACCATTCACTTTTTTGAGTGAGGGACGATATCGTGAGCTGAAGTCTCGCTGGGGTCAGGTATTCAAAGCCGATATGGGCGCGGAAGCCTTCCAAGACATCTTACGCCGCTTAGATTTGGACGCGCTTGCCGAAGAGCTATGGCAAGAAGTGCGTACCACCAAAAGTAAACAAAAACGCAAGAAAGCAACCAGCCGCCTGAAGGTAGTGGAAGCTTTCCGGCGTTCAAAAAACAAACCGGAATGGATGATCCTTTCGGTTCTGCCAGTCATCCCACCTGATTTGCGCCCGATGGTGCAATTAGATGGGGGACGATTTGCAACCTCGGACCTGAACGATCTTTACCGGCGTGTGATCAACCGCAATAACCGGCTCAAGCGCTTGCTCGAATTGGGTGCACCGGATGTCATTGTGCGCAATGAAAAACGCATGCTCCAAGAAGCTGTGGATGCACTAATAGATAACTCTCAGCATGGGCGTATGCTTTCCCGCCGTGGGCGCCGTGAGCTGCGTTCATTGAGCGATATGCTCAAGGGGAAGAAAGGCCGCTTCCGCCGTAATTTGCTCGGTAAGCGTGTAGATTATTCCGGACGCTCCGTGATTGTTGTGGGTCCAAACTTGAAGCATTATCAATGCGGTTTGCCCAAGACCATGGCATTGGAGCTGTACAAACCCTTTGTTATTGCCGGCTTGATCAAGCACGAATATACCAATAATATCAACGGTGCCAAGCGCTTTATCATGCGCAACCGCCCAGAAGTTTGGGAAGTGCTTGAAGAAGTTATTCAAGACCGACCCGTCTTGCTAAACCGAGCGCCAACACTCCACCGCTTAGGTATTCAAGCTTTTGAGCCAGTGCTGATCGAGGGTAGCGCTATCCAATTGCATCCGCTGGTAACTACAGCCTTCAATGCTGACTTCGATGGTGACCAGATGGCGGTGCACGTCCCACTTTCTGGCAAAGCCGTCAAAGAAGCGCGTGAATTTATGTTAGCTAGCAAAAACCTGCTCAAGCCAGCCAGCGGCGAGCCGATTATTTCCCCTGGGAAAGATATGGTTTTAGGGGTTTATTACCTTACCATGAATCCTACCAAGCCAGAAAAAGGAGATGGCAGGGTGTTTGCAAGCATTGAAGAAGTCATCTTAGCCTATCAATTGGGCCAGGTAGACTTGCATGCACGCATTAAACTAATGACGGAAACATGGTATGACGAACAAAACAATCGCTTACCTCAAAAAGAAAACCGATTAATCGATACAACGGTTGGTCGGGCGATATTCAATGATATTTTGCCAGAATCTATCCGATACAACAATCAGGTCTTGGAAAAAGGTGGAATCCGTGATTTGATTGGAGCGATCAATGAGGTCGCAGGCGATGATGAAACAACGAAATCGGCAGACAAGATTAAGGATATTGGCTTCCGCTATGCAACCCAATCTGGTGCCACACTCGCTGTTGCGGATATCGAAGTACCGCCAGAAAAAGCGGAAATTGTCCAACAGGCACTCTTGGAAGTTGAACGCGTACAACGCGACTATCGCCGTGGTTTGCAGACGGAACAAGAGCAAAACCAAAATATTATTAAGATATGGCAGCAAGCTACTGAAAAAGTTGGCGATGCCGTCAAACTCCATCTTGACCCCAATGGCAATTTAGCCATTATGGCGGCTTCAGGAGCCACTAAGGGTGGTTTCAGCCCTATCACACAGTTAGCTGGAATGCGCGGTTTGATGGCAGACCCTTCGGGACGTATCATCCCGATGCCGATTCAGTCTAACTTCCGCGAAGGGCTTACTGCGTTGGAGTACTTTATCTCCACACACGGTGCCCGTAAAGGTTTGGCGGATACAGCCTTACGCACGGCAGATGCTGGTTACTTAACGCGACGTTTAGTCGATGTCGCTCAGGACCTCATCATCAATAATGAGGATTGTGGCACGCTCGAAGGTATTACGATTGATGCTTCTGATGATGTTGCTGGTCAATCCTTCGCTGAACGTATTTTTGGGAGATTGTTAGCTGAACGGGTTGTCTCTCCAACGACCGGTGAAGTTATCGCCGAACGAAACGAACTGCTCACCAATGAGCTGACCCGTCAAATCGTGAAAGCGGGTGTTACCTCAGTTAAGGTCCGCTCTCCGCTTACCTGCGAATTAATCCATGGCATTTGTGCCCGCTGTTATGGTGTTGATTTAGGCCGTGGATCGATGGTCAACTTAGGTGCGGCAGTAGGTATTGTCGCAGCGCAATCTATTGGTGAACCTGGCACGCAGTTGACGCTGCGTACCTTCCATACGGGTGGTGTTGCTGCGGGTGGTGATATCACTACTGGTTTGCCCCGTGTGGAAGAGCTTTTTGAAGCACGCGTTGCTCCTAAGGGAGAAGCGGTAATCAGCAAAATTAATGGTGTGGTGCACCTGATGCAATCTCCGAGAAACCCTGAGCTGCGCATTGTGCGCGTGGAACACTCCGAAATGGTTTCCGATACCTATGAGGTTTTGGAAGGCTGGGAGATTAAAGTTACCGACGAACAAGAAGTAGCCCAGGGCGAGACGATTGCGATGCGCGATGAGGAAAAAATTATCGCTCAGCATGGCGGTAAAGTGCGCATTGAGGGCAATACCGTGATTATCTCTTACGAAAATCGTGAAAGCGATGAGTACGACATTCCAACCACATCACGCTTGATCGTTACTGAGGGTCAGGTGGTAGAAGCTGGCGAACCTCTCACCGAAGGATCATTAAATCCGCATTCTATCTTGCGCATCAAGGGCCGCGAAGCAACCGAACTCTATTTGCTCAAGGAAATCCAGCAGGTTTATCGTACTCAAGGTCAGAACATCAATGATAAGCACTTTGAAGTGATTATTCGCAAGATGTTGAATAAGGTGCAGGTTACCCGTCCAGGTGATTCGAAATACCTGCCTCAAGATTTGGTGGATAGGTTAGAAATCCGCCGAGTCAATGAAGAATTAGTTGCTAAAGGACTTCACCCAGCACGATATATTGAAGTGCTTTTGGGTATCTCCAAAGCTTCTTTGACCACGGACTCCTTCCTTTCTGCGGCGTCGTTCCAGCACACGATCAAGGTGCTGGCTAGCGCTGCGATTGCTTCTGCAAGGGATGATATGTATGGTTTAAAGGAAAACGTGATTATTGGGAAGCTAATCCCTGCAGGAACTGGTTTTGATCCAAAACGGTTTGCTGATCAGGAAGCAGCTACCCAACCTGGTGAAGGAAACATTGCTGTGAAACCCATGGAGATCATCATCGAAGAGGAAAAAGAAGAACGCAAAGAAGCTGAAACTTCAATGCTTTCCCAACCCATTGAACGAGAAATGGGCATGGAGGCTTACACCGAAAGCGAAAGCCTTTACGAAGATGAAGAATAAATCCTAATTACTCAACGTTGAATAACCGAGGTGCTCCACGCACCTCGGTTTTTTTATGCTATATTATTGCCAGTGTCACCACAAGGTGTTGTTACCTAAAACTCGAAAAGGGAACGGATTATGGACGCTACCGCTATCAAGAAAGTTAATATTAATCAAGAAATGCAGCAATCCTATCTGGATTACGCTATGAGCGTGATTGTTTCGCGAGCGTTGCCCGATGCCCGTGATGGGCTGAAGCCAGTGCAGCGCCGCATTCTTTATGCGATGTATGATATGGGACTGCGTCCAGACCAACCTTATAAAAAATCTGCTAGGATTGTAGGCGAAGTGTTGGGGAAGTATCATCCTCATGGCGACATGGCGGTTTATGAAGCTATGGCACGCATGGCACAAGATTTCTCTGAGCGCTATACCTTGGTGGATGGTCAAGGAAACTTTGGCAGCATTGATGGTGACCCTCCGGCAGCGATGCGCTACACTGAAGCGCGTCTTTCCGAGGCAGCTGTAGAAATCCTAAAGCAATTCGACATGGACACCGTCGATTTTGTAGATAACTTTGACGGCTCACTGCAAGAACCTCTCGTTTTGCCGGCTGCATTACCGAACATGCTTATCAATGGCGCTTCTGGCATTGCCGTGGGTATGGCAACGAGCATTCCACCACACAATCTTGCAGAGGTAATTGATGCTTTGGTGCTTATGCTCAAGCAGTGGGAACACATCGATGATATTACCGTTGAAGACTTAATGCGCCACATCAAAGGGCCCGATTTTCCTACGGGTGGCTTAATTCTGCAGGATGAAACTTCCGATTCTTTAGCTCAAATATATGGCAGCGGGAATGGCACAATTCAACTGCGTGCGAAGACCCGCTTGGAAGAGATATCGCGCGGCAGGGTACGCATTATCGTGACTGAGCTGCCCTATATGACCAATAAATCCAGTTTGATTGAACGCATTGCCGACCTCACCCGCGAGGGAGTGCTGGAGGGCGTCGCTGATCTGCGCGATGAATCTGACCGGCAAGGCATGCGTATTGTGATTGATTTGAATAAAAATGCGGATTCTGAACAAGTGCTTAGCACGCTATATAAGCGCACAGCGATGCACAGTACATTCCGAGTCAATTTGCTCGCGTTGGTAGATGGCAGCCCGCACCGGCTTACCCTTAAGCAAAGCCTGCGCGTGTTTGCGGAGCACCGCTTGGAGGTTATCCGCCGACGTAGTGAGTTCGAGCTGAGCAAAAATGAAGCCCGTTTACACATTCTGGAAGCCTTGCGCATTGCTATTAAGAACATCGATTTAGTGATTCAACTCATACGCAAAGCTAAAACAACAGATGATGC
>DNSH01000020.1 GCA_003499715.1 Candidatus Mesolinea sp.
GCCAACCGGTCTTTGCAAGATAACCTCTAAACTGTGAAAAATGTCTAAGGTCTCTGCCACCCGCTCCTCCTGGGCTATGGTGGCTAAAATGGCGGCAATACGCGCTTCCATCGGGCTGCCCGCATTGATCTCGTTCAGGTGAATGTAAGGACGCAAGCCATTTTCTAACCATAACGCTGAGCGGGTAAGCTCGAAAATATCTCCGGCTAAAACCAAATCGACCTTGGCAATGTGATTCTTGTGAATAAAGTCTGCAATTTCATTGAAATAGACACGATATACACTGGCAGGTAGGTTGTTATCAAATTTAACATCCCCCAGCGCATACGAGCTGGCTTCGGCCAAATGCAGGTCAGACATGACAATTAGCATAGAATTTACCAGCTCAACTATAACACGCCAGTATTAATAAATCAGGCTAAATTCTATAGGCAGAGATTAAGCATTGTTAAGAGATTTTGTGGATGTTACTCGCGCTTCCAGAGGAACGCGCCAGCTTCTTTGGAGCCAAAGATAAAGCGGCTGGAGTTCGCTGGGTCAACCAGTGCTGCCTGAAAGCTCCACCGGTTCAGCTCAGATGTTGTAAGCTGCCATACTGTTCCACAATTCGTGCTCGTGTAGGTTACACCTACCCCGCCGGCTGCCATCAAGCACGCATTCTGGGTTGCATAAGCCACCGAAAGCATATTTTTACCTGCAGCTCCGGTGAGGATCCATTGTGCACCGGTGTTATCGCGGATATAAATGCCGTTGCTGGTGGCTGCAAAATAATCATCACCCCGCACTAGCACTTGATTTGTTCGCAGCCCGCTTAACCCTTGGTTGAGATCGCTGAATGATCCGTTTTTATAGCCGCGTATGGCACAGACTCCATTCGCATCACAAGCCGAGACCAGCAAGCGCCCCAGCCCAGCATCCGCTGCTAAGCTGATTACCGAATAACCGCTCAAACCGACATAAGCCCAGCTACCAGCGGAGTAACGCCACAGCCCGCTGCCTGCCGTTCCCCCATAGAGCGTACCCCCCAGTTTAGTCAGGCTTATCATCGGTGTGCTGCCAGCTTCTATTGCATTTTCTTCATGCCTTCCTGTGAGCAACTGCTCCAGCTCCTCTTCCGATTCACTTGCACGTTCGAGCACAAATTGCTGGTAGCTCTCCAGATTGCTTGCGCCTGTGATGGGGTTATTAATCCTTGTCCAGCTTTCCCCACCAGATGTGAAAATGCCTGATGGCGTCAGCGCGTAGAGCGTATTGCCGAGTGCAACCAGCGAGGTCACTTGAAAATCAGTAAGACCGGTATTGACCTCCATCCAGCTGCTGCCAAGGTTGCCGGTGCGCATTACGCCGCGGCCATAAACACCAGCATACACTTGTCCCTGTTGCGAAGGTAACACAGCTAAACCTGTTATCGAAGCGCTGCTGACCTTCTTCTGACAAGACGCCCAGTTGACGCCGGAATCGGTTGAGCAATACAACCCGCGGTAACTCAAGCTGGCATACCAGCGCTGAGGTGAGCCTGGCGCAATAACAAAGTCATACAGAAATTGGCCATTGAGCCCTGCGCTAGTCCAAGAGGCACCATTATTCCCACTCCTGTAAAGACCGTTTTCATAGGTGCAGGCATACACCGGCCGGTTTGAACCGCCCTCTGGACCCAACACCAACCGGTAAATTTCCACATCAGCGGGCATGCCTGTACTCACCTGAGACCAATGTGTACCGCTATCTGTGCTGCGGTAAACTCCGGCGCCATGCCATACCCCGCCAAAGAGTAAGGTTGGGTCACTGGGGTTGATCACGAGCGAGCGTCCGCTCGAGTCGCTAATTCCATGGTTGATGGCAGAGAAACTAACGCCGGCATTGGTGCTTTTATAAAAACCATGCTCGTGGGCTGCCAGGTAAAGAATATTGCTATTGGCTGGGTCCACATCGATATCGTAGAAGTAATCGCCGCTCCCTAAGTTTTGGCCACTGAAAATCAAGCTCCAACTTTGGCCGGCATTTACGCTCTTGTAGACTTCGCCCACTAGAGTGCCTTTCTTTCTGCCAGCGAAATATACTGTGGACGCGTTGTGGGGGTCCACTTCCACGTCATAGACAACGAATTCGCCAGATTGACCGCCATTGGCTTCTGCCCAGCTGTTTCCACCATCCGTGCTCTTATAAATACCGCTGTTATACGTCCCGGCATAAAGAATTGCGCTGTTCTGCGGGTCGATCGCCAAGGATTGGATCAAAGTATTCTCTAATCCATTGATTTTTTGCGTCCAGCTGGTGCCGCCATCACTGCTCTTGAAGACACCCGCACCATAAGTCCCCACGTAGATAATAGAACTATCCTTAGGGTTGACGACGACTGCCGTAAATGTTCCCCCTTCTGGCCCAATCGAATAGGATTGGACAGGCGACGGAGGTTTGACCTTGGAAATGATGGGTAGGTAAACTTTGTGGGTGCTTTCGGGCTGCGGGGTTTCTTCCTGAGCTAACGCTGACTGGGGAAGGGAAAAGAATACGTTCGCTGCGATAAGAATGATAAAACCAAGTGTCAGAGTAATTTTAAAGGCCTTCATGCTGCCTGCCGAGTGCAATATTTCCCCAGAGTGGTGCACTCTGCATGCCAACGCCAGCGTGCAAAACCAGCCGAATTAGATCGCGTAGTTCATAACCTTCACAAAGGCTTCGATGCAAGCTGCAACCGCTTCATCATCTACATCATGATGCGTGACTAAGCGAAATGTGCGCGGGCCAGTATCCCCAATCAGGATGCCCTGCTTTTCCATGGCTTTGACAATTGCAGGTGCGTCCCAGCGCACATCCGGTTCCAGTGCTATGTAGACCATATTCGTATAGGGCGTGCCCTTATCCAGGCGCAGCCCAGGGACTGTTGCCAGCCCTTCTGCAAGCTTCTTCGCGCGTCTATGATCTTCAGCTAAGCGCTCGATCATCGTATCCAGCGCCACTAATCCGGCTGCGGCTAGTATGCCGGCTTGGCGCATCCCGCCGCCGAGCATCTTGCGCAACCGGCGCGCCTTAGCAATGAATTCTCTGCTTCCGCACAGCATTGACCCCACCGGAGCGCACAAGCCCTTACTCAAGCAGAAGGTAACCGAATCAGCAGATCTTGCAAGCTCTTTTGCAGGCAGATGCAAACTTATGGCCGCATTAAAAATGCGGGCACCATCAATATGCAAAAACAATCCATGAGAATGGGCAAACTTCCCAACTTCATCACAATATTTAGCGGTGATTGGCACTCCCCCACAATCATTTTGTGTATTTTCCAGGATGATCATTTTTGAGATCGGCTGATGAATATCTTCAGGAGAGCGCAGAGCTTGTTCGAGGTCAGTTAATGCCAAAGTGCCATCAGGCTGGTTAGGGATGGTGTTCATCACCACGCCGCCCAGGGCTGAAACGCCGCCAGCCTCGTGTAAGAAGGTGTGCCCCTGCTTGCCCATAATGACTTCATCGCCCCGCGCGCAAACTGCCAGCACCGCTAGTAAGTTCCCCATCGTGCCTGATGTGACAAAAAGCGCTGCTTCCTTGCCCATAAGCTTGGCACTCTTGGCTTCAAGAGTATTTACGGTTGGGTCTTCCCCATAAACGTCATCCCCCACCAGGGCACCAGCCATGGCTTGGCGCATAGCTAGTGTGGGATGGGTAACCGTATCGGAACGAAAATCATAAATCTTCATAGCGCCTCAATCTGAGAAAGTTCTGTTAGGATATTTTGGAGTTCCGCCGGCAATTTTGCCCGAAATTCAGTCGGGGTTTTCTCACCCGGCAAGGTGATTTTGATGCTTTCAGCATGCAAGAAAAAGCGGTCGAGCGGCAGCGTAGGCTTGCGGTGCCCATACACCCGATCTCCTGTAACTGGGCAGCCGATAAAAGCTAAGTGAACACGGATTTGGTGTGTACGTCCTGTGATGGGGTGCACTTCAAGCAGCTCATGCTCGCGGAAGCTCTGGATAGAGCGGTATTCCGTCACAGCCTTACGCCCTTCGCCAGCATAGAGCGCAGCCATGCGCTGACGATGTTGAGGAGCGCGACCCACAGGAGCCTCAATGCGTCCGCTGGGTGTAGGGGGATGACCATCCACGAGGGCTAAATAGATTTTCTCTGTCCGGCGGGACTTAAACTGGCGCACCAGCCAGGTGTAAGCTTCCTGCGTGCGGGCTAAGATGAGCACACCCGAGGTTTCCTTATCTAACCGATGCACTACGCCCGGGCGTTCTGGGTCGCCCACCTGGCGCATTTCCGGCCAGCGGTAGAGGACAGCATTGACGACCGTTCCCGTGTGGTGCCCTGCACCGGGGTGCACAATCATGCCCGCGGGTTTATTGATGACGACGATATGCTCATCTTGGTAAATTACCTCTAGCGGGATATTTTCCGCTAGTAGAGTCTCTTCTTCCGCTTCTGGCAGCTCAACTCGTATGTTTTGCCCTTGCTCCAGCTTGAAAGCTGGTTTGAGCACTATTTCGCCATCCACCCACACTTTGCCAGCCTCAACAATGCTCTGCAGCTGGGAGCGTGAAAAACCTGCCACTTTTTCTGCCAGGAATTTATCCAAGCGCAGCGGTTCATCTTGTTCGAATACAAATTGCTTCACAATACCGTTCATTGTTGAGCTTGCACGCTATCATCGGATGGTTTCCCAGATGATTGTGCTTTTCTTTCCTCTAAAATCATGCTGATCAGAAGGAGGATCACACTCACTGTTACACATGAATCCGCCAAGTTAAACACCGGAAATCTGCCGACAGCCACAAAATCGACCACGTAGCCTAAAGTCAGCCGATCAATCAGATTACCAATTGATCCGCCAATCATTAGCGCAAGGCAAATCCGTTGAAAAAGATGGCCTTCCGGTAAGGTCTGATAGTAAACCAAAATTGCAATAGTAATCGCAACGGTCAGCCCAATAAGGATGGCGTTGCCGCCCTGGAAGATCCCAAACGCAGCCCCAGTATTCACCCAATGCACAATGCGAACAAACTCCCATGGTGGAAAGACCAACAAAGCCTCGCCTAAGGCTAAGTTTTGCTGCACCAATCGCTTTGTGAGTTGATCTAATGTAATCACCACCAGGGCGATCAGGACTAACATAAGATTAGACTTGAGTTTTGGTTTCAAGATGCTTTCCTCAATTCACTTTTTGAATCGCGATAGTCAATTGTTCACCATCGAAGCTATCGTTAGCTGTGATCCACTTTTCCGGGATCTCGCCCACAATCAATTCTACCGCCAGCGTCTCGGATTGAATAAACTCGGCAAAAGCTTGAACCGCTTCGTTCAAGCGGGGCGTGGCTTGATATGCCAAACGAATGCGATCAGCAAGGTCTAACCCACCATTTTTACGCAGGGTTTGCACGCGGCGTACAAACTCACGCGCTAAGCTTTCATTGATTAATTCTGGGGAGAGTTCGATATCCATAGCAGCTAAATAAGGACCATCGGAGGCAACTTCGAAGCCGGCGTGGGCAGTGCTATGCACCTCCACCTCATCGGGTTGTATTTCATAGAATTTTCCATCTACATTTACAACGAGATTAATGCCGTCCAGCAATTTGGCAGCGCTTTCCTGAACAGGTAAATCCAAAATAGCTTGGCGGATTTTTGGATAAAGTCCCTTATACTTTTGCCCCAACTGCTTAGGCAGAGGGTTGAGGCTGTAGGTTACCGCTTCAGCACTGCCACTGAGGACGCGCACCGACTTGACATTGAGTTCATCCATCAGCAGATCTTTGAAGCGCTCGACAATCTCAGCATCCTCCGCTGAACTGACGGCAAATGCAACTTCTGCTAATGGTTGGCGTACTTTGATATTGCTCTTCATGCGGGCTGCGTGCCCTAATGATGCTAAGCGCATCACCAACGCCATCTCACGGTTGAGTTGTTCGTTGATGCTCTGCTCATTAGGTTCGGGCCAATCAGCTAAGTGTACCGAGAGCGGCGCATCTTCATCCACCGATCGCACCAAGTTTTGGTAGAGCTCATCAGCCATAAAGGGCATCGCTGGAGCAAGCAGCTTGGCAAGCGTGGTCAATGCTTGATAGAGAGTCTCGTAGGCAGCCGCTTTATTACCATCGGATTCACTCTTCCAATAACGCCGGCGTGAGCGGCGCAAGTACCAATTGGAAAGCTTATCAACAAAGGCTTCGATTGGTCGAGTGGCGCCCAGAACATCATAGGTCTCATAGGCTTGGGTTACTTCGCGCACGAGGACGTTCAGCTCCGAGAGCAGCCAGTAATCTAACTGCATAAATTGGGGCAGCACCTGCTGGTCTGGTTTCCAGGCATCCAGGTTGGCATAGGTCACAAAGAAAGAGTAGGTGTTCCATAGCGTCAAGCTGAAATTACGCACCACCTCACCAACTTGGTCAGCGTTGAAGCGGCGCTCGTTGCCTGGTGGCGTGGAGGTATAGAGGTACCAACGCAGGGCATCTGCACCATATTCATCGATTACTTCCCACGGGTCAACCACATTCCCACGGGATTTGGACATCTTCTGCCCATCTTTATCCAAAATGATGCCTAAGCTGATCGCATTCTTATAGCAAATACTATCAAACACCAACGCACTAATCGCCAACAAAGAGTAAAACCAGCCGCGGGTTTGGTCCACACCCTCGCAGATGAAATCAGCTGGGAACTGGCGCTTGAAATCTTCTACATGCTCAAAGGGATAGTGCCACTGCGCCACGGGCATCGCGCCAGAGTCGAACCACACGTCAATGAGCTCCTTGACCCGCCGCATGGTGCCCGCATGGCACTCTGGGCAGGAAAATTGAATTTCATCGATAAATGGTCGATGCAAATCCATACCGCTTAAGTCCTGGTTAGCAAGATCACTCAGCTCTGCTACCGAGCCGACGCAAAGCTGCTTGTGGCATTGATCACACTCCCACACTGGCAGCGGAGTGCCCCAATAACGATTCCGCCCTAAAGCCCAATCAATATTGTTTTCCAGCCAGTTGCCAAAGCGCCCGTTCTTGATATGTTCCGGGATCCATTTTATTTCCTGGTTCAATGCAACTAAACGGTCTTTGATTTGGCTGGTGCGGATGAACCAAGTAGGACGAGCCATATACAACAGGGGTGTGTTGCAGCGCCAGCAGAAAGGATAGGAGTGAGTGTAGGTTTCCACCTTGAAGAGCAAACCGCGCTGGGCTAACTCCTCGATAATGCGGGGATCAGCATCTTTCACGAACATGCCAGACCAATTTGTTACCTCGCGGATGAACTTGCCTTCGTCATTGATGGTCATCAAGACAGGCAGGTCATATTCCTTTGCCACCTCCATATCATCGGCACCAAAAGCTGGGGCGATATGCACTAAGCCGGTGCCATCACTCGTCGTAACATAATCGGCATTGACCACATAATGGGCAGGTTTATCGGTAGGCAAAAATGTGAAAAGTGGCGCATAGCGTTTGCCTTTGAGCGCTTTGCCCTTATACGTTTTGAGAATTTTGACCGGAATATCTCCGAAAACCCTCTCCACGAGTTCTTTAGCTAAAATCAGGCGCTCATTATTTAGCCCGTCCGCCCGGGTAATTAATGCGTATTCTACATCGGGGTGGGCAGCCACGGCTACATTTCCGGGAAGGGTCCAAGGCGTCGTCGTCCAGACGAGCAAGTAAGTGTTGGGCTCATCCACTAACGGGAAGCGCACAAACACCGATGGATCCTCGGTATCGGCGTACCCCTGAGCAACTTCATGATCCGAAAGGGGTGTACCGCAACGGGGGCAATAAGGCACCACCTTATATCCCTGATAAAGCAGCCCTTTATCCCAGATTGACTTGAGCAGCCACCAGACTGACTCGATATATTCGTTCCGGTAAGTGACATAAGCACGCTCAAAATCAACCCAATAGGCGATCCGTTGGGTGAGTTTTTCCCAATCCAGGATCCGCTCGAAAGCAGATTCGCGGCACAAAGCGTTGAATTTTTCGATGCCAAAGCTTTCGATTTCAGCTTTGTTCGTAAAACCTAAGCGTTTTTCCACCTCAATCTCGACGGGCAAGCCATGGGTATCCCAACCCCCGCGCCTATCGACGTAAAAGCCCCGCATGGTCTTATAGCGTGGGAACATATCCTTGAAAGCGCGCGCCAAAACATGATGAATACCGGGCTTACCATTTGCCGTTGGGGGACCTTCATAGATCACATAAGGCGGACGATCTTTGCGCTCATCAGAAGATTTCTTGAAGATGTCATTCGCATTCCAAAAGCGTAGAATGCCTTCTTCCATAACGTTTAGATTTAGCTTTGGCGATACTGGTTTGAACATAAAACCTCCAATAAAAAACTCGTCCCAAATTCAGGGACGAGTGAGATCTCGCGGTACCACCCTGGTTCCCGGCTTGGCGGGCACCTCAGTCAGCAGTTCGCCCGAAGGCACAGCTGGGCATTTGGTAACGGGACGCTACCCCGGCGCACTTAGTAGCCAAACGGCGTTCAGGTTGCAGCTCCGGAAGGATTTTCAGCCTGTTTCCTGCCCCGGCTCGCACTCACCCGGGTTCGCTGCCATTGCTTTCAGGCTTACTCGTTTCCATCACGGCTTTTAGTTGGCTAAGTTTACCACACAAAGCGATAAAAGACTTACTTCAGATTGTAAAAACACCCTCGAGAGGGTGTTTGGGGTGCCTGAAGGGTTTCGAACCCTCAACCTCCTCATCCACAGTGAGGCGCTCTGCCGTTGAGCTACAGGCACCATATTCGTATTTATATTAACACAGCCAACATTTCTATGCAAGCAGGTTTTTAACCCTCTCCACCAGCGCTTGCATGGGCACGCTTTCTTGCTGACGTGTCGCTAAATCCTTAATCACCACCGTATTTTCAGCTATTTCATCCGGGCCGATGACGAGCGCGCATCTTACGCCAATTCTATCGGCATACTTCAGCTGCTTAGCGAGTTTATCCGCTTCCGGGTACAAAATCACCTGTAAGCCTGCCTCTCTCAAGTGTGTAGCTATGCGTGCTGCGATCTCTTGGTGGGCGGAATCAAAAACCGTCATGAGCACCCCTTTTCCAGATCTCTTTTGCTCCGGAATCAAGCCCAGTGCCTCCAGCAGCAACATGATGACCACATCGCCCATCGCAAAGCCCACCCCTGGGAGTGGCTTGCCGCCCACATCCTCTACTAAGTTGGCATAATGCCCACCGCCTAAGATAGCACGAAATTCACCCGTCGTATCATGCGCTTCGAACACCGTATCGGTGTAGTAATCCAACCCGCGAATAATCTTGGGGTCATAAGCAACGAATTCAGCCACACCCAGCGCCTCAAGCTGCCAGAAAAGCGGCAGCAGTTCATTAGAACGCTGCCACAAGTCTTTATTAGCCAGCAGTGCTTTCAGTGAGCTCAGCTGATTGGGCAACAAGCCCAACTTTAGTACATTCTCATCCCACGCTTCCGCTGGCTGCTTATCGATTCGGTCGATGAGGCGCAAGATGGCAGGCCGGAGCTCAGCAGAGATGCCGATGAAGTTTAATTCCCTCTCCATAAGCTTGCGGTTGTTGACCAGGATCTGCACTTGATCAGGGCGCAGCCCTAGGTTCTGGAAAAATTTAGCTGCCACGGCAATGAGTTCTGCATCTGCTGCCACGCTGTCAACGCCGATCAAGTCAATATTCCACTGGAAAAATTCGCGGCTGCGGCCCTTTTGCGGGCGCTCATATCGCCAGAAAGGTCCAAAAGACCACCAGCGCAACGGGAAGGTCAGTTCGTTCTGCCGGGCAGCCACCATGCGCGCCAGTGTCGGTGTCAGCTCCGGGCGCAGGGCAATCAGCTCGCCACTTCGATCTGGGAAGACAAACGCTTGCTCCTTGACCAGCTCTTCACCTGATTTGGCTGCATAGAGCTCGATCGTTTCTAAGCAGGGTCCATCATACACCTCATAGCCAAAAAGCTCTGAGGTCTGCCTGATTTTCTCGATCAGCCACTGGCGCTTTGCCATTTCTTCTGGGTAAAAATCCCGTGTACCTTTAACACTCTTGATAATATTTTTCATCATAATTTCCAATTTTTAAGACTGGTAGAAGTATAGCATGTATCAAATCTAAATTCCTTACTACTAATGTAGCATCAAGCTTTTGCTCCTAGGCGGTCTAATTTTCTTATTACCATCCTCATTTTAAGTGTCTACAATATTACGCTGGAACAATTTTCCATATAAAGAATGATGCGTTCTCTTTGGAAAACGCATCATCTAAGTTTTAATAATCAATATTTGAGAAGCTATCGAGTAAGTAAAGGAAGATAAAGCCGATTAATTTCTCCCAGGAGTGCAAACTCGCTCAGGTGACATATAGGAACACTCAGCCAGTTCTCCTCCAAGTTACGTGTGTATTCTCCATCCGGGCAGGTTGTCACTGAATCCATCCATTTGGATAGATTTTCATCCCAATAATACAAGGCTAGGGTATCTTCTGGAATCATACCCAAATAAGCTTCATTATAATAAAGGGTAACCGTCAACGGTTCAGTAAATGTTGTAATTGGTCCATTGGCATCCCATGCGTTCAATTCAAAGCTATTACCAGCAAAGTCCAATATGCCGGTTTGTTGAGATGGATAAGGTTGTGGGAAGAGCAAGAAAGTTGCCTCTTCGCTCACTGCGCCAGCCGGCACAGTAACTTCAGTAGACCCGTCATGTGAAATTAAATCGCCGCCAGCCCCAGGATCAATAACCTCTTCTACCGCTTGGGTCAGGTACCAATCTGGATCCTTGATCGCCAGGAAATTAGCAGGTGGTTCTGGTGCTGGAACATTAAGATGGTTGTAACCAAGATCTAAACCATATTCGCCATAGCAAGGATAATCTGTATCATTTGGTGTACAAAGGTTGATGAGATTTGTAAAGCTAGCTGGAACATCCCCAGTTAATAGATTTTGTGCCAAATCTAAGAATTTCAAATTTATGAGACTCCCTAACTCTGCGGGTAAACTTCCGGTGAGTTGATTATTATTTAGGGCAAGATATTCCAGGTGAGTGAGATTACCCAACTCGGGAGGAATATTGCCGCTAAGTTGGTTATTGTATAAGAAAAGGTTTTGCAGGCTGTTGAGATTGCTTAGCTGTGGAGGGATGTTGCCACTGAGCTGATTGTCGCCAAGAGCAAGAACTTGTAGGTTTATAAGATTGCTCAATTGAGAAGGGATGCTACCGCTGAGTTGGTTGTCAGCTAGCCAAAGAGCTTGCAGACTGCTAAGATTACCTAATTGGGAGGGGATACTGCCACCAAGCTGGTTGTTGTATAGGTAGAGGTTTTGCAGGCTGGTAAGATTTCCTAACTCTGGAGGGATGCTACCATTAAATTGATTATTGCCAAGAGAAAGCGTTTTTAGGGCGATGAGACTGCCCAATTCTGGAGGAATAAAACCACTGAAATGATTGGTGTTTACATTTAGCTGCTGTAGACTAATAAGATTGCCTAATTGGGAGGGTATGCTACCGCTCAGCTGGTTTACATGTAGATAAAGGCTTTGTAAGTTTATGAGATCGCCAAACTCAGGTGGAATCCTACCACTTAGTTGATTAACACTTAGGTTGAGATATTGCAGATTGTCAAGATTACCAAGTTGAGTGGGTATATTTCCGTGAAGTTGATTTCCACCAAGATTGAGGTATTGCAGGCTAATGAGGTTACCTAGCTCGGAGGGGAGAATACCATTCAATTGGTTAGAATTTAAATAAATACTTGAAACATGTCCATCAGATACATGAACTCCATACCAATCTGCCGCTGTCAGCGTTACCAACCAATTTGTATTATCAGCCCAGGTTGTTCCATTTGTGCTTTTATAAAGCCTTACCAAGGCTTCACATTCCCCTATTGGAATATCGATTATGTCAGAACAACTGGTAAAAGGGGAGATTTGAGTTTCTCTCCAGTTTGGATCCTTGAGCGCTAAAAAGTCCAATAGGTCTTGAGAATAGCCATTAATATTTAATAAATTATAACTAAGATCCAGACCATTATATCCCCAGCAAGGGTTGTTCGTATTGCTAACTTCACATAGATTAATTAAATTTATAAAACTTTCCGGAACATTACCCATTAATGTATTGTTGTTTAAAAACAGATGGGTTAGATTGGTCAATTGACCCAGTTGATTTGGAATTGTACCTGTAAACTGATTATAACCAAGATAAAGTTCCTTAAGATTAGTAAGAGTACCTAACTCAGTTGGTATTTGACCCGATAGTTGGTTGCCACTAAGGCTCAGCATTTCCAGACTGTTAAGATATCCAAGTTCAGTTGGTATCTCACCATGTAGTTGATTTCCGCCTAGTTCTAATTCTCGTAAATTAACCAAATTTCCTAGTTCAGGTGGAATTGTACCAGTAAGTTGATTAGCTTGGATTCCCAAAACTTTCAAATTCGTCAGGGCTCCCAATTGTGAAGGAATAGTTCCACTCAGTTGATTTTCCCATAAAGCCAAAAATGTTAAGTTTGTCAAAGAACTCAGCTCTTCTGGTATTGAGCCTGTCACTTGAGTATTACCTAAATACAATTCCTTTAAATTAATCAAATTCTCTAATTGATTTGGAATTGTACCGCTCAAAGGATTACTCCCAAGTTGTAGAAATTCTAGGTTGACCAAATTTCCCAGTTCAGCTGGTATTGAGCCATTAAACTGATTGTAGCTAAGCGATAGAGTTCTCAGATTAGTCAAATTGCCAAGCCATGTTGGTAGTAATCCTGTTAGTTGGTTACCATATAAAGACAGCCATTCCAAACTTGTTAGATTACCAAGCGTACTTGGGATTGTTCCTATCAATTGGCTATTGCTTAGCCCCAAAGAACGCAGATTGATCAAATTACCAATCTCAGGTGGGATAGTGCCCACTAAGTTATTTTCATAAAAATAAATACTGGTAACGGAGCCTTCATTGATCGAAATACCATACCAGTCCCCTACTTTATTGGTCTCTAGCCAATTAGTGTTATTAGTCCATCCTGCACCGTTAGTGCTATTATAGAGAGCCACCAAAGCTTCACACTCAATCTGCGGCACATCTATGACTGTAGAACAATCGAAGGACTGCACCATGCGTGCAGTCTCAGCCAAATCTTCCGGGCTGGGAGGAATGTATTCACGATCAGGTAAAAGTTCCTCTGTCAATCCAAGGTGGCCAGGCAGCATCTCAGAAAAACCATAATCCGGGTAATCAATTTTCGGTAATTTTGGATGCTGGATGGGCTGCTCGCCCTCAGACAACTGGATATTACGTGTGCCTGGGTTTACGATGGTTTCATCCTCTGCTAGCACCGGTGTGAAATTGAGAGTTAACGCTAAAATCGATAAACTGCTAATAATACTAAGAACTTTAGTTTTCACGGGAATCCTTTCCAATAATTTGCTTAAATATATCAATCATTATACTCATGCATGATATTTTACTATACTATTTAATTTTGAGCTAAAAAATTACCAAAAATGATAGACTAGTTTAGAAAACAGATTAGGAATAATGTCATTAAGGTGAACAATCAACAAATATATATAATAATCATCATTAATTATGGAGGAATTCTCAAATTTTGCTCGGTACTCTATCAAAATACTAAAGCAGTATATATGGCACTGCTCACAAAATGATTGACTTTTTTTGCCTATTCTGTTAATATCATCACGCAATTGGCGAGGTAGCTCAACGGTGGAGCAGTGGACTCATAAGCCATTGGTTGTGGGTTCGAATCCCACCCTCGCCATTTACTATTTCTGGGGATAAAGAACTCCACCGCGCTGATATAAAAACTGCAATAATTCAAACCTGAAGTACTTATTGCACTACAGTAGTGATTGACTTCTTTCAATAACGCCTTTTTTGCAAAATCCGTTGACGCTGATTGACCCGCAGAGTATACTCTCTCCCAGATTTTGGGGATATCGAAAGGTATCCCCATATTTTGCCTGGAATAAGAAATGCCAAACAATAAGAACACTTACCCAGAACTTGATCACCAAAAGATCACCAGCAATCAAAACGGCTTGGTGACGCTTTGGCGCTTGCTCAGCGGCTACCACGGGTACTATGTCCTTTCCGCCGTCATGTTAGCCGTCTCGGCTGCTTCCCGCACAGGCATGTATCTCTTCTTGGGTTATTTTGTTGATCAAATCATCGGACAGGGCAAATTCGGTACCGAACTGCTCCAAGCCGCAGCTACTTTCATGGGCTTAATTATGCTCCAAGCTCTCTCTGGCTTCCTCAGCAATAAACTTGCTGCCCAAACCGCCGAAAGCAGCACCCGCCGCTTGCGGGACATCCTCTTCGACCATATTCAACGCCTGAGTTTTGCCTATCATTCCGAAGTTAAAACTGGCGACTTGCTCGAGCGAGCATCCTCTGATGTGGATACCATTCGGCGCTTTATTGCCGATCAGGCTGTCGGCGTAGCCCGCATCGTTGTGATTTTTATCATTAATTTCACCGCAATTTTTCTGCTAAACCAGCGGCTCGCGCTGATTTCCATCATCATTGTGCCGGTCATTTTGGTCATCTCCATCTTTTTCTTTCGCAAACTTTCCAAAGCCTATGAAGCCTATCAGGAACAGGAAGCTGTCCTCTCCACAAACTTGCAAGAAAACCTCAGTGGTGTGCGCGTGGTGAAGGCTTTTGCGCGTCAATCCTACGAAATCAAAAAGTTTGACGAGAACAATTATGAAAAGTATTTACGCGGTAAGCGGCTCAACCTGATGCACGCCCTTTTCTGGCCGATTTCGGATACGATCTGCGCCGCGCAAATGATCGCGAGCAACTTTTTAGCTGCCACTATGGTTATCGACGGGGTAATCACCCTTGGCAATTTCATGACCTTTTCTGGTCTCCTCGGTTGGCTTATCTGGCCTATCCGCAACTTAGGCCGGCTGATTGTAGATACCTCACGCGCTTTAGTTTCTTTGAATCGTGTCGTTCAGATTTTGCGCGTTCCTGAAGAACCGCTGTTTGAAGGCAGCTATCTGCCCGCTTCCGGTACGGTTCACGGCGATATTAGTTTCGACCATGTCACTTTCGAATACGAAAAAGGACATCCAGTCCTAGAAGATGTGTCTTTCGATGTGAAAGCCGGTCAGGTAATTGCCCTCCTCGGTTCCACCGGCTCCGGCAAGACCTCGCTGGTGAATCTGCTGCCACGTTTTTACGATATCACTTCTGGCAGTATCCGCTTGGATGGTGTGGACCTGCGCGAATATCCGCGTAGTTTTCTGCGGAGCCAAATTGGTATTGTGGAACAGGAACCTTTCCTATTTTCCTGTTCGATTCGGGATAACATTACCTATGGCGTCACACGCCCCGTGACCCAGGAGGAGATTGAGGCTGCCGCACGCGAAGCCGCCATTCACGATGTCATCCTGAGCTTTAAGGACGGTTACGACACGCTGGTTGGCGAGCGCGGGGTAACCCTCTCCGGCGGGCAAAAGCAGCGCGTGGCTATCGCGCGCACATTGTTGCTCAACCCCCGCATCCTCATTATGGATGATTCTACGTCCTCCGTCGATATGGAAACTGAGGTGCAGATTCGTGAGGCTTTGCAGCGCCTGATGAAAGACCGCACTACCTTCATCATCGCACACCGCATTCAAAGTATTATGAGTGCCGATTTGATTTTGGTTTTTGACGAAGGCAAAATCGTTCAATCGGGTCAGCATGAGGACCTGATTGACCAGCCTGGGATTTACCGCAGCATTTTTGAAATTCAAACCCGCATCGAAAGCGCTTTGCAAGAGGAAATTGACAGTGTCCACTTATTATGATGAAAACGAACTCGACGACAATGTTCGTTTCAACGGCAATGTAATCAAGCGTCTATTCGAGACGCTTGCGCCACATAAAAAGACCATGATTGGCAGCATGATTGCCATCATTTTGGTCTCTTT